>CAZAVR010000696.1:0-2143 GCA_964488435.1 uncultured Cytophagales bacterium
ATTAGCTTGAAACAAAATTTCACAGATACAAAAGGCTACCGCATTATAGCGGATTGGATGTCCTCGAAAGGCAACCACCCTTTCGATTTCCAGCAAAAAACCTGGCAAAGCTACGCTTCCAATAACAGCGGCCTGGTGGTAGCACCTACGGGCTTCGGAAAAACCTTTTCCGTGTTCCTTGGCGTCCTCATTGATTTCATGAACCAGCCGGAAACTTACAAAAGCGGCCTGAAATTACTATGGATCACCCCGCTGCGTTCTCTGTCCAAAGATATCGCCCGTGCCATGCAGGAAGCCATCAATGAAATAGGTCTGGATTGGTCTGTAGAAGTAAGAAACGGCGACACGGATGCTACACAGCGGCAGCGACAAACCAAACGCATGCCTGACATCTTGCTCGTAACGCCTGAAAGTCTGCACCTGCTCATGGCTCAGAAGGAAAGGGACCGTTTTTTTAAATCACTCCGTTGCGTCGCTGTCGATGAATGGCATGAGCTATTGGGGAATAAACGGGGAGTAATGGTAGAGCTGGCGCTTGCTTTCTTAAAATCCCGAAACCCACGACTCTCCGTCTGGGGAATCACCGCCACCATTGGTAATCTGGATCAGGCAATGGACGTTTTGATTCCCCAGGAAAAGAAAAAGGTGCGTGTGGTGGCTAAGGAAAAGAAAAAGGTGGAGATTCTGTCGGTTTTCCCCGATGAAGTGGAAGTATTGCCCTGGGCGGGACACCTCGGTAGCAGGCTTGCAGAAAAAGTAGTCCCGATCATTCTTCAAAGCAGGTCTACGATCGTATTCACCAACACCAGAAGCCAAAGCGAAGCCTGGTACCAGCTGTTGCTCGCGGCATACCCGGATTTCGCAGGCCGGATTGCTTTACACCACAGTTCCATAGACGGCCATATCCGCCAATGGATAGAAGACGCGCTCAGTGAAGGAAAGCTCAAGGCTGTGGTCTCGACGTCATCTCTGGATCTTGGGGTGGACTTCCGGCCAGTGGACACAGTGATCCAGGTTGGATCGAGCAAGGGGGTGGCAAGGTTCATCCAAAGAGCAGGCCGCAGTGGTCATTCTCCGTTCGAAGTCTCCAAGATATATTTTGTCCCTACCCACTCCCTGGAGCTGATAGAAGTCGCTGCGCTGAAAGAGGCCATCAAAACCCAAACTATAGAAACACGGGACCCGCTCGTGCAGACCTTTGATGTATTGGTTCAGTTTCTGATTACGCTGGCGCTCGGAGGTGGATTTCGCGCAGATGAGTTGGAACCGGTCATCAAGCATACCCATGCGTTCAGCTATATGACTACTGAGGAATGGAGATGGTGTATGATGTTCATTACGGTGGGAGGAGTTACCGGGAAAAACTATGAGGAATTTCATAAAGTAGTTAAATCTCCGGAAGGACTCATGGTGGTTACAAAAAGACGTATAGCTATGCTGCACAGGATGAACATGGGCGTAATCGTGAGTGACGCCATGCTTCGTGTGAAATTTCTTTCCGGGGGCTACATCGGAATGATCGAAGAATACTTTATTTCAAGGCTGCTCCCCCGCCAGAAGTTTATACTGGGTGGGCGTGTGCTGGAACTCGTACACATCAAAGAAATGACAGTCTTTGTAAAGCTCTCTTCAGGAAAGGCCATAACACCCAGCTGGCTTGGCGGCCGGCTTCCGCTGAGTTCCAACCTGAGCCATTTTTTACGTCAGAAACTGTCGCAGGCCATGCACCCGGAGGCCAGAGAGAAAGAACTCCGTTTCTTACACCCGCTTTTTCTAAGCCAGACTACCCATTCCCATATCCCGGCCGAAAACGAATTCCTCGTGGAACTTATTCACACGCGGGAAGGGTTCCATCTCTTCATGTACCCTTTCGAGGGACGGCTCGTACACGAGGTAATTGCCACGCTCATGGCCTACCGGATCAGTAAGCTATATCCGATTAGTTTTTCCATGGCCATGAACGATTATGGATTTGAGTTGTTTTCCGACACTGAGATTAAACTGGACGAATCGCAATTGCACCAGATGCTGAGTGCCAAAAATCTGATGGAAGATGTACTGAGCAGTATTAACGCCACAGAAATGGCCAAGCGAAAATTCCGTGACATTGCGGTTATATCAGGGATGGTTATTCAGAGATTCC
>CAZAVR010000697.1:0-2132 GCA_964488435.1 uncultured Cytophagales bacterium
TTATATCATCACGGACTTCCCGAAAAACCTCATCGAGCTAAGGGCAAAGAGAGTGCAATACGGGGTCCACAATTAACAGACGAAAGCAAATGAGATACATATTCTTTCTGATTGGCCTAAGCTTCGCGCTTTCTGTCCGGGCCCAAGGGGACTTATATCCTCCGGTCGAATCTCCCACCAATAACGTTTCTCACGTTAAATATGATGTAGCGGACGATCAACTGGCGCAAAACGGCTTTACCATAGCCTTCAGCGCCACGTTAGATGAACTTAAAAATCACCCTGTGCTGGCGGGAATCAGAAACACCGCCGACGATGTGTTATGGCGGGTGGGTGCCGACGAACACGGAAAGGTGTATATTACCCGGTTTATCACCGTCGGTGGCACCTACAACTGGAACGTAACGTTTTGGAACCCGGAATCGGTCGATTATTTCAACCATCCTGCAACAGATCGTATTTTTTTTATGATCATCCAGGAACCGGGGGAATTGAGGGTACATGTGGGAATGCCCAACGGTAAGTTTGACTGCATGTATCTCGACTATGGCCTGGAAAATACAGCCGTGCAAAACCCGCCGTCAAATTCCGAGATCGACGGGCTTCATTTTATCCCAATCCTGCAGCACACGGCCTACTGGAAGCAGCCTTTGTGCCGTACCGATGCTTTTTCGTATGCAAAGGAGCATTTTTACAATGTTTCACAACCCACATGGTCCAGTCTGATCGGTAATGACAATACCGAATTGAAACAAGACGTGCATGACGATGACGCAGCAAGGATCGGACATTGCTACACCAATTCGGAAGGCATCGCTGACCCCACCAATCCGGCTGCAAGAACCGGAACCGGGGTGGCCATGAAAGCCGAGACGAGCGATACTTCCAACCGGGCCTATGTGGTGTACCCTAATCCCAACAATGGCCGGATCCACGTGCGGTTTGCCGAGGGGTTTACGGAGACGGAAGAAATACAGTTGAAGCTGTATGACCTGCAGCTCAGGCCAGAGACCAGCGGTAATTTTCAGCTGCTTCCCGGAGAGAAAGAAATACTATGGGATATTTCCGCCCAAGCCGCCAACCTGTTCACAGGAGTCTACCTGCTCGAAGTAAAAAGCAGGCACGGTATCTTCACGACCAGGCTGGCAATGAATTGCGCGTGCAACGCCCGGTAAAAATGCAATCTGTTTTCTTAATTTAAGAAGCGATAGTGCATCATATGGAAATGAATAAATATACCACCCGTCGTGATGTCGAGTTTTGTAATTCGGGCTGCTTTACTAACATCTCCTTTTAAATTCAGCATTTTTCAAAATAAGCAAAACCCCGAGAATCCCGCTACCGGTACTTCTCGGGGTTTTTGCTTATTTTAAAGTTATCACACAATTAGAACGAGTGGATCTGAGTTACGATATTTCCAGCAGATTCTTACCATTTCAGCCTTACTCTGAAACGTCTTACCGAAGCGGTAATTAGGTCTAAAGCTCGTAAAACGATCAATAGTGAGATTATTTTCAATCAGACGTCGGTTTGCACTTGGATGACAGATTCGCTATACTTGCCCTAAACAAGGCCTTTCACCGTCATGGATATACTCGAAAAGGAAGATTTTACTCAAGAAGATATTGAAAACTCAATAGTCTCTAGATTAGAAGAGTCGGTACATATAGAATTTAAATCTGCCGATTCTTTAGGTCCTGGTGATGGAAAAAAACGTGAAATGGCAAAAGACGTTTCCGCTTTCGCTAATTCGGATGGCGGGTTGATTTTCTATGGTATTGCCGAGCAAAGTCACGTGGCTAGCTCGATCTCTTTTGTCGATGGTAACTTAGTCAGTAAGGAATGGATTGAAAATGTCCTAATTTCCAATATACAGCCGAGGATAGAGGGTTTGAAAATATTCCCGGTTCGATTTGACGGAGATATTACAAAGACAGTTTTTGTCATAAAAGTCCCGAGGGCCAAATCTGGATGGCCTCACATGTCGACTGATAAAAAGTACTATCGGCGTTTTAATTTTCAGGCCGTTCCAATGGAAGAGTATGAAGTTCGAAGAGCTTATCATTCTGACGCAGCGAGCAACCTAGCTTTCTATGACAAAATAGTATATCAATGCGAAACCAACTATGATT
>CAZAVR010000698.1:0-2110 GCA_964488435.1 uncultured Cytophagales bacterium
ACGGCCGACTCACATATATGGGTCGGTATGATGCCGCTGCTTTCGATTTTAATATCGGCGTCTTCCAGTCGTGTATTGCCTGTCAGTACCAGGCAGGTGTCTAACCCGAATTTATTTCCTCCCAATATGTCTGTATTGAGTGTATCCCCTACCATGAGGATTTCATTTTTACTGACATTAGGAAAGCGTTTAATGTGTTCGTAAGCAAAAATAAACATTTGCCCGTCGGGTTTACCGAATCGCATGAATTGTTTTCCGACGATGTCTTCAATCATTTTGGCAATGGCGCCGGTGGCGATGGCTACTTTGTCATGATTGATGGGGTAGGTTTTGTCCGTATTGGCTACGATTACAGGCACATTTCTTAATCTCAGCAGGTTCAGCGTTTTGCTGATGTCGGTATTCCAGTCGAATCCTTCATCGTCCATAAATACCAGGGCATTTACTTCCGAAATATTTTCCAGGTCAAGCTCGCTGATCGGAATCGTGGTGAGGCCGAGTGATGCGAGGTAATGAGCGGAACTTTCCGTGCCGAGATAGGCGACAGTCCCGAAATTCACCTTAAGGTAGAGGTACTCTCTGGCCAGCATTCCCGACGAAATAATACTTTCAGGTTTTATAACGTCAAGTCCTAATTTGGCAAAGGATTCGGCAAGCTTTTCAGGACTTCGTGAGGCATCGTTGGTGAGTATAAAGAACTCTTTATTATGTTCCTGCAGGTATTCAAAGGTCTTTTCGATGCCCGGAATAAGTTTATTGTAAGTTTTGAGTACGCCAAACGCATCAAAGAAAACTACCTTATAATTGGGCAGAATAGATTTAAAATTGGTCAGTTTCATATAGAGAAAGATGGCGCGATAGTGATCGCCGTCATTAAAGAGAATTAACAAATTTATCCAACTGTCTCAAATTCACAATTTTTTAATTGATAAAAAAGGGGTAATTTACAATATTTTGATAGCGGGCCCTATTGGTTTGTCAGCAGACCGAGGATCAGGAGTGCCGCCCGGATTCAACATACTCATGGTAAATGAACCAATAAAAATCATAGAATGTCCGCGGGATGCCTGGCAGGGAATGTCTGATTTCATTCCCACTGCTGTGAAGGCGATGTATATTAATCAACTTCTGAAAGTCGGTTTTGATACGATCGATTTTGGTAGTTTTGTTTCTCATCAGGCCATGCCTCAGGTCCGGGATACGGCCGACTTAGCAGAGCAGCTGGATTTGTCAGGGACTTCTACCCGGCTTCTGGCGATTGTAGCCAACGAAAGGGGCGCGCTGGAGGCGTCTGCTTTTGAACAAATCACCTGCGTGGGTTACCCTTTTTCTCTTTCGGAGACTTTCCAGTTGAGGAATACACGTGCTACGCTCTCCGATTCTTTCACCAGGATAGAGGGCATACAGAAGACCTGCCTCCGGCATGGTAAAGAACTCGTTGTCTATCTTTCAATGGGTTTTGGGAACCCTTACGGAGATGATTGGAGCGTTGAGGTAGTACAAACATGGATAGAGCGCTTGTCGACCCTGGGGATTCGTGTTTTTTCGCTTGCAGACACGGTGGGCATAGGAGATGCCGTTGGTATCTCCAGTTTATTCGGCCAGATCATCCCCGCTTTTCCTCATCTGGAAATTGGCGCTCATTTTCATGCATATCCGAATCAGGGGCAAGTAAAGATTGCCTCAGCTTATCTGGCGGGGTGCAAGAGATTTGACGGGGCTTTACTGGGATATGGAGGGTGTCCGATGGCGCAGGATGACTTGGTGGGAAACATCGCTACTGAGGACTTGATAGCGTTTCGGAGCCGGCAGGACGAGCATTTCCTCCTGGATATGGAAGCATTCAGTGAAGCAAAGGCCTTTTTTTCTACAATGATTCTCGGTCGGAAGTTCTGACCCGACAGCTATTTTCCCTGGTAGGATTCAGATAAAAAAATAAACTTATTGAGCACAATAGGAGATCTGCACTAACTTTGTGAACGTAAACCCGGGACCACCTGGTTTTGTCGTTCATCATTAATCAATACAATTTTAAATCTATTCTGCCCAATTATAAGGTAGTTTTGTCCGTATTGGCTACGATTACAGGCACATTTCTTAATCTCAGCAG
>CAZAVR010000699.1:0-2107 GCA_964488435.1 uncultured Cytophagales bacterium
CCCATCCTCCGCGCAGTTTTAAATCGTTGATCTGGCGCACGGACTTCAGGAAAGGCTCGTCACTCAATCTCCAGGCCATGGATACGGCAGGAAAAGTTCCCCATTTATTGTTGGCCCCGAACCGGGATGATCCATCCCGCCGAATCGATGCGGTCAGGTAGTAGCGGTTGTTGTACGAATAATTAATCCGGCCCAGCATGGACAAAAGCCCGCTCTCACTAAGGGTTTGATTCACAAAAGGATTGGTTCCTGCATTCAGGGTCACCACATAGTCACTGGGCATGGAGTTGGCCTCTCCGTACATGTATTGCACCCTGTTCCGCTCAAGCGTGTAACCTGCCATGGCTACGAGGGCATGTTTTTCCGCAAATGTTTTGTCATAGGTAAGAATGTTTTCCACCAGCAGGTTTCTTTGGGTAGTTCTGTCATTTGAGGCTGCAATGACTGCCGGCAATATATTGCCATATCTTGA
The DNA here is from genome assembly GCA_964488435.1 of uncultured Cytophagales bacterium. Lineage (GTDB taxonomy): Bacteria > Bacteroidota > Bacteroidia > Cytophagales > Spirosomataceae > JBEBSO01. The sequence goes on from CAZAVR010000699.1 coordinate 473, forward strand.
TCCCCTGACGCTATTGAGCATGTTATCATCCATGCCGCCACCCAGTGAGAACTTGTATTTCAGATCTGTTGTGATCTTCACCTCGGCAAACCCCATCGCTCTCCATCCGTAAGTCTCTCTGAAAAGATTGGTATTCAAAGCCATTCCGACCGGATTGAATCCTTCGTTGCTTCCCAAGATTTCAGGATTGGCGGCAAAATCACCATACCGGCCATCAGGATTCTGCAAAGGAAAAACCGGAGGCAGGAACAGGCCCCACATCAGCGGGCTGATGTTACTGATAATCCTGGTGTTCCCGGTAGGCCTTCCGCTGAGCTGCTCGTTCCCATCTGTCTTGTAAGTATACAAAGTGGTCCCCAAAGATATTCTATCTGAGAGTTTGGTTGAAAGGTCCATTTTGAGGTTGATCCTCCTGTAATCGGAATTCAGGATCACACCTTCCTGCGTGACGTAGCCTCCGGTCAAATAGTACTTGGTTTTATCGGTCCCCCCGGAAACGGAGACATTGTAATTCTGTACCCTAGCAGTTCTGAAAAGCTCATCCTGCCAATCGGTATCGGGCATAGTCGCCACGGAAGCCGGGTCGCGGAAATTATATTTCCATGCTCCGGTCCCGTCGGGTACCACTGTGAGCGCTCCGTAACGCAATCTGCGGCTGTTCGGATCAGTGGCCAGGTGGGGAGAAGGATCGGGGTCCAGAGCCGGATTGTGCGCCGTAACCGTCCATTGGTTGTCTTGTACATCATTGTACCAGCTTACCCACTGGTCCCTGTTCATCATTTCGATCTTCTTGGCGACGTGCTGAACTCCCCAGTTGGTATTGAATGATACCTTCGGCGCGCCGGATTTTCCCTTTTTCGTAGTTATCAAAACCACACCGTTAGCCCCCCTGGAACCATAAATGGCGGTTGCAGAAGCATCTTTGAGGACCTGCAGCGATTCGATGTCGTAGGTATTGATTAATTTAAAGGCACTCACAGTCATGGGGAACCCGTCCACCACATAGAGCGGATCATTGGTCTGACTGATTGAGTTCGTCCCCCTTATCCTTATAGAAAGGCTTTCTCCACCCGGTGCCCCGTCCGTTTGCTGGACCTGCACACCGGCCATCTGTCCTGCCATCGTCTCCGCGAAGTTCGCCACCGGCTTGTTCACGATTTTCTCGGCCGACATGATTTCTACCGAAGAGGTAAGGTCTTTCTTTTTGGCAGTACCGTAGCCTGTAAGCACTACTTCATCCAGACCAATAGCCGATTCGGTTAATAAAACATCTATTCTACTCTTTCCGTTTACAGCTACTTCCTGCTCGTTCATCCCTATAAAAGAAAAGACCAAAATGGCATTTTGAGGCACGCTGGATAGGGTATACATCCCCTTATCATTTGTAATAACCCCGTTTGTAGTACCTTTCACAACTACCGTGGCACCGATAAACGGATTCCCCGCCTCATCGGTGACGGTACCACTAACGGCCTCCCCCTGCGAATACACGTTACTGCTCAATACCAGGGTAAAGAGTGGTATCAGGCAGCAGTAGATAAGATGCTTTATCTGTTTCATAAAACTATTTTGTTATTGGGTTTTCAAATGTACTATGTAATACATAATGCTAATATACGACTAATTTGTAACAAA
>CAZAVR010000700.1:0-2103 GCA_964488435.1 uncultured Cytophagales bacterium
GAAGGAAATTCCTCCTGGAGATATTTGACTTTCTGCGCCGTACCATCCGGCGAGCCGTCATCTATAATAAGGATATGAAAGGGGTGGGACAGGCTAAACACCTTTCTGATGATCGCCTCCACATTTTCAATTTCATTATAGGTCGGAATAATTACAATACTATTTGCCACAGTAAAAAATAGAGAGATTGGACAAAAATAATTGAATACTTTGAAACTGTAATATCCGGGCCCCTATAATTTGAGTCCCTTTTTCTTCTCATACAATTCAAGCTTCTTGATTACCTTTTCATAGATACGCTCCATTTGCTCCGGATGTGACACATAAAATGCATAACTCTCCTTATATTTTAAGGTATCGACCTTGTGCTTCTTCCATATATTCTCCTCCATTCGCTGAAAAACCAGGAGAGAGGAATCCATTGAACCTATTTTTAAATTCGATACCCTTGCCTCGGAGATGTGAATATCGGTAAGCACAGCAGCCATTTTCTCCTCCGACAGTAACCCTTTGGGCGGGGAATCACTCCCCGAACAGGCAGAGAATATCAAGAGCAGTAGACAAATGAATCTTATCATATCGTTTCAAATTACATATCTTTGTTGTGCAACACCCCGTCAGAGCCGGCCTCGGCCCTTAATGCGTCCCGGTATGTTTAACCAGTTTTTGTCAAAGTTACGAAAATATGAGATCAGGATCAGAAAAGCTGTGAGCGGGGAGCGTTATGGCAACTTTCAATCGGTTTTTAAAGGATCCGGGCTTGAATTTGACGACCTGAGGCAATACCAGTATGGAGATGACGTACGCTCCGTTGACTGGAATTCTTCCGCCAAAGGCCACGGCACCTACGTAAAAATCTTCAGGGAGGAAAAGGAACAAACTGTTTTTTTTATGCTTGACGTCAGCGGTTCACAGGAGATCGGTGATGTACAACGTTCGAAAATAGATATCTCTAAAGAAATATGCGGTGTGCTCACACTTGCTGCCATCCGGGAAGCCAGCCAGGTAGGCATGTTGTGCTTTTCGGACAGGAAAGAACATTACAGTCCGCCGGGTGCTGGAATGAAACATGCCTATGGCCTGATTTCGGGTCTGTTCAAACTTTTACCTGAATCGAGAAACACTGACATTGCGGGATCCATATTACTCGCACTGAACATCCTGAAACGAAGAAGCCTTGTGATATTGATCTCAGACTTTATTGACACCGGCTACGAACATAACCTGAAAGCGATGGCCCGAAAACACGACCTCATCGTCATTCACGTCCATGATTCCCGCGAAACTGACCTTCCGCACCTCGGTATTGTCCCTTTTTACGATGCGGAGCAAAAAAAATACAAATGGGTAAATACTTCTTCAGCCAGGTACAGAGCTTATGTAAAAAGTGAATTCGGCAAGCGTTCAGCCGAACTGGAAAAACTCTGCCGCCAAAACAATGCCAATTATCTGCCCATGAATTCTGCCGACGACTTCGTCCCCTCATTGATTCGCTTGTTCAGGATCAGACGTTATGTGAATAGCAAGGCATGAACACAGATCTGAAACCATTGGCTATTCTTGTTTTTTTGCTGCTGCAGGCCATTCTGCTTCCTGGCTATGGCGGCCAGGGCAAACAAACGTCCACCCCTTCCGGCAAATTCCTCTCGGACACCATTGAGGTCGGCAAAGTATTTTCTTACGCCTTAAGCTATCGGCATACTTCTGCCCATGAGGTATTTTTCCCCGACAGCACCTACGACTTTTCCCCTTTTCGATTCGCAGGCCAACAGTTTTTCACCACCTATACCCAGGGCAGCCAGAGTCTTGACAGTACCGTTTATAAACTCATTGCCTATGAAGTAACTCCGGACTTAAAACTGAGCCTGCCGGTATATATCCTGAATGGGAAAGACTGCACCGCTGTTTACGCGGAAGAAGATACCGTATTTGTGCGGCTATCTGTGCCAAGGGAACATCCGAAAAACCTTAAAATACTTGAAGACAATACAGTCATCCCCTCTGGTCTCGATTTCAACTATTCTATTGTATTACTCTCACTCATTGCCGCCGGTCTGCTTGCTTTCAGCATCTACTGGTTTTTTGGAGAAGTGGTCAGCAGGC
>CAZAVR010000701.1:0-2091 GCA_964488435.1 uncultured Cytophagales bacterium
GTGCTGTTTAATGGAAAAGTCGACCGGTTGGAAAGCATTTTGCGCGAATCCGTGGCTATTACAATTCTCCTTTTGCTGTAGAAACAGCTCATATCAAATTCAAAGATTCCGACTTAAGTGCGCACGTATACCGTTCTCTCTTTGATACCGCACGCCAGTACCGCGAAAGCTTCGAGGTGTATGGCTCTCAAAAAGCAATAGAATGGCCTTTGATTGAGGGAAAACCGCTGGTTATTCACACGGCTAAAAAGCCTGAACCTGAGATCCCTGAAGAGGTATTATGCCCGGACTTTGCCCATTTATTACCTGAAGAAATTCAGCACTTTACCACTGGTGGAGTTTATAATGAAGACGACAGCCAACATCTGTCATTTACGCAGGGAGCGGGTCACGGCGGCTCGCATCCGCATCTGGTACATGAATTTATCAGCGCACTGCTAGACACACGACAACCATTCCCGAATGCACGCCAGTCTGCTAATATTACCTGCGTAGGCATACTTGCTCATGAATCAGCTCTACAAGGCGGCAAAATAATACAACTACCTGAGTTTACTTTTTCGAGGTAATCTTTAACGCTTAAAATGAAAAAGATACGAAAAATAGTCTGCCTGATCGCCCTTCCTTTAGCTATTATTTCGGGTTGTACAGTTCAAAAAAAAGCTAAAATAAAGCAATTAGAACCCAAAAGACTGGAACTACTGTTTTTAGGGCATGAATCCAAACATCACGACTCTCAGAAACTGGCAGAAATTCTAACTAAGGAGTTTTTCCCCGCGGGCATGAACATCACCTATGCTACAGATCCCGATGTAATGCTGCGAGAAGATTTTAACCTGTATGACGGCTTGATTGTTTACGCCAACCATGACACCATCAGTACCGAACAAAGCAAAGCGTTGCTCAACTTTGTAGCCTCCGGTAAAGGCTTCATCCCGCTGCATTCAGCCTCTTTTTGTTTCAGAAACAATCCTGAAGTGGTGGCGCTTTTGGGCGGGCAGTTCGAAAGTCATAAAGGGGGGCCTGTTTCGGCAAATATCATTAAGCCCGACCACCCGGCATTGGCCGGCGTAACTCCTTTCACTACCGAGTGGGACGAAACCTATGTACACACTAAAATAGCAGATGACATAGAAGTGCTTATGGAAAGAGTCGAGGGCAACCACAAGGAACCTTACACCTGGGTTAAAACCTATGGACAGGGACGCGTATTTTATACTGCCCTCGGGCATGACGAAAGAGGTTCAAATCGCTCAACCGAGTTACGAAATAGCAAAAATGCCCAACTACGAGCGAAAAGACCCCGCTCCTATGTATCAACTGCCTCTAAGCCCTGAAGGGTCTCAAACCTTAATTCAGGTTCCGGTAGGATTCAAACTGGAATTATTTGCCTCAGAACCCAATATACGTAATCCTATTGCTATGGAATGGGATGAAAAAGGCAGACTCTGGGTGGTAGAAACTGTGGACTATCCCAACACCGTAAGAAACGTTCAGGAAGAAGGTGACGACCGCATCATTATTTGCGAAGACACTGACGGCGACGGTAAAGCTGATAAATTTATCACATTTGCAGATAAACTTAATATTCCTACCTCGTTTACCTTTGTAAACGGCGGAATTATTGTGGCGCAAGCTCCGCAATTCCTTTTCCTGAAAGATACCGACGGCGACGACAAAGCAGACGTCAGAGAGGTTTTAACCAACGGATGGGGTTCTTACGATACCCACGCCGGGCCTTCTAACCTGAGATATGGCTTTGACAACAAAATATGGGGAACGGTCGGTTATTCTGCTTTTGATGGAAAAATGGGCGATTCAACCTATAAGTTCAGTCAGGGATTATACAGATTTGACACCAAAGCTACGGGTATGGAATACCTGGGCGGAACCAGTAACAACACATGGGGCCTGGGCTTCTCCGAAGAGTTTGACACCTTTGTTTCCACTGCAAACAATGAGCACAGCGACTTTATAGGCATTCCGTTGAGATACCTTCAAAAGGCCAATTTAAGAGAGCGCGGTATAGAAAAAATAGATGCGCACTATAACATTCATCCGCTCACCAAAGATTTGCGCCAGGTAGATGTT
>CAZAVR010000702.1:0-2083 GCA_964488435.1 uncultured Cytophagales bacterium
AAGTCAGAGCTGATGACATAATCAATTATGACAAACATTAAAAGAACAAACCATGAACGAACGAAACGACGTCTCAATTCTTAAATTGGTTTTTTGGGGTTCCTTCTTTTTTTTGTCGTTTTTCCCGCCTTTTACCACTATTTCTGACACACATTTGACACATCAAATGACACACCAAAATGTAAAGCCTTTTTTGAGGCTCAAAGGGCGGAAAATGCCCCAACTTTTTCAAAATTTTCCGGAAAATGGCGCTCTTTTTTTGCGAACGGCAAAAACAGGAACCCAAGCAGCATCACAGCGGCACAATGTTGAAAGAGACTTGTCCTATCTCCGGAAAAAGCAACATCAAAGAAACCATCGGAAAAATCACAGGAATCCAATCAATTGCCTGTTTTTGACACTCGATCCGACACAGCAAATGACACACGGTTTTGTCAGGTTGTTTTCAGCCGGAATGTCAGTACTGACAAGGGTTACATAGCCCGTGCATAAGGATAGTTAACTTTGAACTATGGAAGCTTTTATTGACTATATTTTACAGTTCAGCAATCTGAACAAACAGCAGATCGATCTTATCGTGGGTAAAGCATCGACCTTAGCATTACACAAAGACGACTATTATTGGGAGGCGGGTAAACGAGTGAACCAGGTCGGATTTCTTACCGGGGGAGTTATAAGAGTCTATTACTACAACCATAAAGGCGAAGAGATCACCCGCTACTTCATCGACGAAAATCACCTGATCTTATCAGGGCCTGTCCCCGACGAAATGTACACGCCTTCCGAATACCTCGCGGCTGTTACCGATTGTACCCTGATCGTTTTTTCAAAAAAGGACTGGAAAGAAATTAGCGATACCATTATCGGCTGGGACGCTATTCTTCAAAAGATAACGGCCAAATACCATAAGGAAAAGATAGCACGGAGAAGCGAGTTGGTGTCGCAGGATGCAACAACACGTTATCTTGACTTTATAGAGCAGTTCCCGGCGCTGGCCAACCGTGTGCCCCTGTCTTATATCGCTTCTTACCTGGGCATTACCCAATCCTCATTGAGCAGGATCCGGAAAAATATCCGCTGATACCACTTTTTGCCAAATGGCAAATGTTTTCATGATGTAAGGGGCAACCTTTGTGTGGTCTCTTTTAAATAGCTAAAAATGAAAACAAGAAAATTAGGAAATAGCGGATTGGAAGTATCTGCATTAGGCTTTGGCGCCATGGGACTCAGTTTTCCCAATGCGCCCAGCAAAGCGGAAAGCATACAGTTAATACGTTCGGCCGTCGAGCTCGGCATTACCTTTTTTGATACGGCGCAAGGCTATGGCGACAATGAGCTGCTGGTCGGCGAAGCGCTGGAACCGCTGCGGCAGCAAGTGATCATGGCCACTAAGTTTGGACTGAAAAACGGCAATGTGCGCGAAGGCCTGGACAGTCGCCCGGAAACGATCAAAGCGGTTGCCGAAGCTTCGTTGAAGCGATTAAGGACCGATGTGATCGACCTGTTTTACCAGCACCGGGTTGATCCGGAGGTCCCCATTGAAGAGGTTGCCGGCTCAGTTGCGGACCTGATCCGTGAGGGTAAAGTAAAATATTTCGGCCTCTCCGAAGCCAATGCGGATACCATTCGCCGGGCACATGCCGTAATGCCGGTGACCGCCCTGCAAAGCGAATACTCCATGTTTTACCGGGAGCCCGAAACGGATATTATTCCTACATTGGAAGAACTGGGTATCGGCTTTGTGCCCTTTAGTCCGCTGGGTAAAGGATTCCTGACCGGAACCATCAATGCAGATGTAGCCCTGGCCAAGGAGGACACCCGGAATATGCTGCCGCGGTTCAGTAAAGAAAACCGGGAGGCCAACCAGGCACTGGTAGACCTGGTCACTTCGATTGCCAGGGATAAAGGTGCAACACCGGCGCAGATTGCCTTAGGCTGGTTACTGGCGCAACGGCCTTTTATCGTACCCATACCCGGCACCTCAAAGCTGCAGCGCCTGCAGGAAAATGCCGGTGCGCTAGAAGTTGTATTGACCCGGGACGAGCTGGATCACATAAATGCTGCACTCGCAACTATTAAAATT
>CAZAVR010000703.1:0-2066 GCA_964488435.1 uncultured Cytophagales bacterium
ATCTTTTATAGAGGCAAATTTGCTTGAAGATGCGGTAGATGCCTATCTGCAGGAGAAAATCCAGGGTAACTATGGTATGCATCAGACAGCGCTTCTGTATATACTGCTTTCCCGTCAGCACATGGATACTCCTAAGTATCATCACATGATTGTAGATGAAGAAGGCCGCTCCCGTGTCCAAAGCGGGGTTCGTTATGCGCTTTATAATATGATTTTCAGGGATGGAATTCCACTGGAATCACCCAGCTATAATATGCATACAGTCGAGAAGCTGGCTGTAATGGGAGAGCTTCTGAAAAAGGGAGGTACCAATCTCTTTGAGGAGCCGCGTCTGAAGGCGGTTTTTGATGGTCCGCTGGACTGGGTAACCATCGGGAAATTCACGCCTGATATCGGTGATTCAGGATCAGTTCTGGGAGGAATTGAAGGGAAGAATGAGCGGGTGTACCAGATTACCAGTAAAGTCTATAATGAACCGAAATATCAGAACTGGCTGGCCAATATAAACAAGAAGGCAAGCAGTTCGTTTACCTCCTTTGAGTCCCTTTTCCGGGCTCCTGCAGCACCGGGTAGCCAGTCTGCCGCCGAAGTAAAGCTCCCTGTTCAGGAGTCAAGGCTTTTTGCCGGCTATGGTCTGGGTATTCTCAACAATTCCAGGGACGCCACTTCTGTGGCATTTAACTATGGATTTAAGGGGACACATTACCACTGGGATTTTCTCAATTTTGATCTGTTTGCCAACGGACAGAAGATGACGCCTGACCTGGGTTACCCGGATGCGATGAATGAATATGTGAAGGAGCTGTATTTATGGTCTACCAATACGGTGTCACATAATACCGTGGTGGTGGATGCCCAGAGACAAAACCGGAATGCTCCGGGTGTTCTTCATGATTTTGGCAATGGAAGCTTCGCAAGGGTGATGGATGCGTCGTCTCCGGCTTACTCCACTGTAGGCGAATACCGTCGTAGCGTTGTCATGGTAGATGTAGATGATACACAGAGTTATGTGGTGGATTTTTTCCGGGTTAAGGGCGGAAAGCAACATGACTACGTGTTACATGGGCCTCCGGGGACCGTAACTACGCCTGCTAGTCAATGGAGCGAAAAACAACCGGGAACGCTGGCGGGGCCTGACGTACAGGTGGGAGAAATATATGACGACAAGGTGCTTTCAGACCCGAACTATTCGGATGGTTACGGGCGCTACAAGGGGTCGGGATTTCAGTATCTTTTCAATGTCCAGACCCTGCAGCAGCAGCAAGCGGGAAAGAGTACCTTACAGTACGATCACATCAGTGATGCCAATGCGCGTTTGAGGATTCACTTACTTCCTTCTGAAAAGTACGAGGTATTTATGGCTGACGGGTATAATAAACCACGGGCCAAGGACCACACACTAAGGTATTTGATTACGCGCACGAAGGCTGACGCGTCGGTGGATTCACTTAAAAGTACATTTGTCAGTGTTCTTGAGCCGTTCGCCGGAGCATCGTACGTAGAAAATCTGAGACTACTGGAAGTAAGCGGAGCTCCTGCCGGAAGAGCGGTCGAAATCAGAAGGAAGGGTGCTTTGGATATCGTCGTCAGTGATACGGGTAATGCGCGCAAGACCATCAGAGAATATGGTATAGAAACGGATGCTCCCAATGCCGTGGTGACACTTGGAAGTAACGGTAAGGTGCAGCGTGTGTTTTTTAGTGGAGGAACTTACCTTAAGTATAAGGGCAGAGCCTTTAAGGCAGAGGGGATTGAGGGGACTGTCACTTCTCTGGATTACAAGAAGCAGACCTTAGGAGTTAAGCTGACAGGCAAAGGATCCCTTTCTGCTGAGGCGCTAGCCAAAAGAGCCATACACTTTTCAAATAAATCCCGCATGACAGTCCATCCGATTGAAGTGGTGACGGGTTCGGGAAGAGATCTGAAAGTGAAGGTGAAGGATGATCTGCTGATCGGTCGTCTGCGTGTGAATCAGGCGGAGGAAGACAGAATAACCACACGTACTACACTGGCCTTTTCCCCACTCTTATCGGATTCCCTCCGAGAACAGCCGGCTCACCTGTATC
>CAZAVR010000704.1:0-2060 GCA_964488435.1 uncultured Cytophagales bacterium
TCTTTTTATATACTGGCTTATCTGTACCTGGATATGCACTGGGTGTTTTTCTTTCTTTTGCCTATTCATTTTCTGATGGGTCCCATACATGGAGCTATCGTGAACTGGAGTGGTCATAAGTACGGGTACCAGAATTTTGATAACGACGACCATTCAAAGAACTCTCTTATATTCGACTTTCTTATGCTAGGGGAATTATTTCAGAACAACCACCATAAGCGACCTAATTCTTTGAATTTCGGCTCTAAATGGTATGAAATTGATCCAACTTACCCGGTGATTAAGCTGTTGAGTAAACTGAAAATCATTGAAGTGCGGAAGAAGGTGTCGGATAGCCATTGATTGGGGAAGAGATTCTGGAAAAAGGGAGAAATCGACCATCGGTTTTTCCCTTTTTTTATAGAAATACTTTTTGGCTATTCGGTTATGAGAATCGGATCAATACGAGGTTTTTGGTGGAGATATGATTTTTCAATGTCGATTGTTCGGAGCTCTCGACCGTAGTGGAGACATCTCCTATCCATACGGTACTGGTACAGTGCGGTTCATAGCCCTTAGAAAGGCTTAGGATGCCCCCCGCTGGCGCTGGCTTGTGCGACCAGCGCGAACATGCCGCAAGTCCCGGTTGCAAACCGGAACCAGCGCTAACTTCGGACGTGAAATAGGTTGCAAACTCTGTCCTTCGACTGAGCTCAGGAGGACAGCTGCGCTGTCGCACAGGCATCGGCACGGATCTCAGAAAAACTCAATACAGCTGGGGTCGGATAAGGAGATGCTGCTTTTTCCCGTGAAATTCAAGGCGCCCGTTTCGGGATGGATGCGGTAAACGGCCAGGTCTTTGGAGTTAAGATTTGCCACCAGGAGGAATTTTCCGGAGGGGTCGATATTGAAGTCCCTCGGGTTGTCGATGGCTTCTCTTACTTCTCCGATACTTTGCAGCCTGCCGTCTGCAAGTACCTTAAATCCATGAATGGAATTATAACCTCTGTTGGATACGTAGAGAAACTTTCCACCGGGATGAAGCCTGATGGCAGCCGCAGATTTCGGTCCGCTCAGGCCTGCCGGAAGACTGGGATAGGTGCCGATCAATGTGAGCACACCTTCCTTGCCGATCGAAAATGCACACACAGTGGCATCCATTTCATTGATAAGGTACATATTACGGGTATTCCCTGCCAGTTGGCGAGGGCCGGCGCCTCCATGTACTTTTGCAAAGGGCTGCCTGGGGTTAGGAATCACGGTTTTCGTTTTAGGATCTATACGGTAGTTCATTACCCTGTCTGATCCGAGGTCAGCCACGTAGAAGGACTTTCCGTCTTTGCCCGGGATAGCACAATGGGCATGAGACTCATTTTGTCTTTGTTTATCCGGTCCTGAGCCGTCGTATTGCTCTTTATAAATCAGGTCGAGGAGTTTTCCGTCTTTACCCACGGAGAACACAGCCATATTCCCGCTGGTGTAATTCGCAGAAAAAACAAACTGGCCGGAAGGCGCTACAGATACAAAGCATGGATTTTCTCCTTCTGCTCCCTGAGCGTTCAATAAAGTAAGTTTTCTGTCCTTCCCTACAGCGAGTGCGTTGATCTTGTTTTGAGAACTGACTGAGTAGAGATATTTCCGATCCGGGGATAAGGCGATGTATCCGGGGGCTGTAATGCCGTTAAAGGCCTGGATGGAGGTAACGCTTCCTGTGGAGGGATTCAGCGCGCAAAGCGTTATCGGTGAGTTGCCGCTTTTATTGGTTGAGCCGGTATAGAAATAAATGTTGCTGTCTTTTTGGGCAAAGCTCGGAGCAGCTATAAATAGCGCCCATAGGAAATGCAGGTATTTCATAGTGATCTCGTAGCTGGGGAAATTGTCAATTGTAAAATAAAGGGATTTCGGACTATAAAAAAACCTTCCGATCGGAAGGTTTTTTTATAGAACTGTCTTAGTTGCTTTTCAGTATCCTGAAGGCAGCGGTTTTGCCCTCGTTTTCTACCCTGAGTATATACAGGCCGGCAGGAATCTGAGAGACGTCTATCGCTGTAGACGACTGGGATATGTTTTTCAACAGCAAG
>CAZAVR010000705.1:0-2037 GCA_964488435.1 uncultured Cytophagales bacterium
CTTTGTCGTCGGCGAAGTAATGGAAAAATCGTACGCCTACATGCGGAGTCCCCAAACTCGCGAACGAGGAAAATACAAGTGGAAAACTGGTTAGTGCCGTATAAAGTCCTAATTCGACAGGTGAAAGAAATTTATTATAAAGGAAAAGGACATTGATCGTCCCGATCACCACTCCTATGTAAGTGATGATGGAATTCTTGATGCTTTGCCGAACGATGATCCCCATTATGATTTTTTATAAATCGCCAGGACGGTGGCCCCCTCTGAAGGGAACAAAGGTAAGTTTTTAACAAATACCCGCGTAATGGCGTGAACGAAGGACGAGAAGGCCCCGCTACCCATCTTTTGCTCCAGCCAAAGACGATAAATGAGGCTCCTGTCAATTTTACTGACCGGCTGCGACGAGATACCCACTACTTCTAAAGGGTAGCATCCGGTGAGGCCGCCAAGCGACCTGGAATCCCAAAGCAACATGTGATGCGGGGGCAGGTTCAGCGTGTGATAGGGATCCCGGATAAACAATTGGGAGTCGTTGTTCGGCACACCTATGATCAGCTTTCCTCCGGGTCGAAGGCACCGGATCGTATCGCCGAGGAAAGTCCCTACTTCATTGACATGTTCGAAAAGCTGGAAAGCACATACCACATCATAGACCTCCGCATGAGTAACTGCATGCTGCGAAACCGGCTGGTCACTGATCTGCACGCCCAGCTTTTTCCCCTGCTCCACTGCGTCGGGGTTCAGGTCGAGACCCAGAGGAATCGCTCCTCTCTTCTGGATTTCCTTCAGGAAATAACCGTTACCGCATCCGATTTCAAGCACCCTATCCCCTTCATTGACGTAAGACGCAGCTTCTGCATGCTCCCACTTCCAGGGATTATAGTATCCTTTATAATTTCGTGAAAGTTCGGAATAAAATTTTCCGTCCCCTGCCAGTTGAAAGGGGTAGTAAAACTTTAGTCCCGATGATTGGCATTGATATATGGCAAGCTCGTCCACACCCACAAAAAAACGGCTCACATCAAGTTGATAGTCGTCTGCATAGTTCTTTATAAGTTTGGGTATATTGAGACTTGAAACTTTACGCACCTTGTCGCTTCCTGTAAGCGGCGAAATTACTTTACTCATGCTATAATTGCCTTCAGGTGATTAATTCGTTGGTTCATTTCATAATACCTCTGTATATGAAGACGTGCCGCATTTCCCATCGTACCGGCCAATAGCGGATCCCGGGCCAGCAGCATCATGTTGGCAGCCATGGTTTCCCAATCACCCTCTTCACAAAGCAACCCCGTTTCTCCGTGTACAACGGCTTCCCTGATTCCTCCATGCCGGGTACTGATGATAGGCAAACCTGTAGAAGAAGCCTCAAGTATCGTATTGGGTGTGCCCTCTGAATCTCCACCAGCCGCCTGCCTGGAGTGCTGAACATAAGCCCTTGCACTTATTAAGTAATCCTTCACTTCTGAGGGGGTTTTCTGCCCGGCAAACTCCACGCTGTCACTGATACCCAATGAAGCAGCCAGTTCCTTGCTCTGTCCGAGAAGCTCACCCGCTCCGATCATGATCAAACGGGCTTCCGGGCAATTTTCCGTCACCCTCGCAAATGCGCGCAAGGTAAGATCAGGCGCCTTTTTCGCTGCAAATCTTCCGACAAAAACAAAAAGCGGCTGCGTGGATCCCGGATGAGCTCCATTAAACACCGAAGTATCTACACCATACGGATTAAGATGTAATTTTTCCGACGGCACGCCAAATCCGGCCAATCGGGCTTTCATGTCCCCCGAAACAGCTATCACTCCTGCCACTTTCGGTAGTACCTCCCCGTATCGTTTTCCATAAAGAGCCAGCGTGTCACGGTCAGCTATATCAAATCCATGAAAATGCACGAACAACCTTACCCCGGCGATTCGACATGCGTCTTCCAGTTCTACACCCATAGGACCGTAATTGGCCAAAACGGTTTTTATTCCCATTCTCTTAAAGGAGGCAGCAAGGGACTTGCTGTACCAGCGATGATAAATATGGGGTGCGAGG
>CAZAVR010000706.1:0-2034 GCA_964488435.1 uncultured Cytophagales bacterium
AGACCTCTGGAATTGTTTAGAAAACCTGCAAGTGTTTCTTTGTAAAACTCATTGCTGAAGGAGAAATACACAGACACCTCAAAAAAGCCCTCAAAATATACGACGAGCGCCGCCAGCTCTTCGCCCGGTTACTGAAAGAACACCTCAGCGATGCCCTGGATTTCACACCTCCCCCGGGCGGATTGTCGCTCTGGGCCGAATGGAAAATACCGGTAAATTTGCTTCAGCTAAGCCGTGAATGTGGAAAAAACGGCCTGCATCTTCCGCAGACGCTGCTTTATCAAACAGACAAACTCACAGCCATGCGGCTTGGCTTTGGTAGTATGAACCCGTCCGAACTGGAACAGGCCGTATCCATACTCGGCACCTGTTCGAGGCGATAAAGGAAGCCTACATCTCTTTCGGAACCGAAACTTTGAGCAAGCCTTTGATGATTTCCGGGTTAACCTTATGAACAACCCCCTTGTATTCTCCATCGATCTGAAAGTGCGCTCCCTTTTCAATACACTCAATTTCGGCACGCTCCACAGAGAATATGCTCACAACCTCCGGGTCAAACTCCGAGCTACCCGCAAGCAATTTCGTTAATTCAATTACGTCCACTTTTTTAGCGACCACAATTTCAAACCGTCCGTCTGTCAGGTCTCCGGACGGATTAATGGTTACCCCGGTGCCGTATTTCTGCGCATTGGCGATAATCACGATCACGGCATCGGTGACCACTACCTCTTCCCCCATCCTGATCCTTACCTGAAAAATCTCATGCTCTTTAAGTGTCCTTACCACTCCCTTCGCGTAGCCGAATTTACCGCGCAGATCGCCCTCTTCATAAATTTTAACAAGGAGGGCATTTAATCCGAGATCGCTCAGATGAAGGCTTATCTCTGAATCAATCCTGACGCCATCAATAGTTATAACATGATCCGATAGCGCAATCTCCAGTGCACGGTTGACATCGTTGGGAATATTAAGACTCGTCGTCAGTCCGTTGGCAGAACCGAGCGGAATAAGCCCGGCCACTACGTCCATGCCCTCAACCGCCCCCGCCACCATGACGATCGTCCCGTCTCCCCCGGCAACCAACACCCTCTTGATACGCTGCTCGCGGACAATCTTCCTTATATGTTCCGGGTCCCGTTCTCCGGTGGTCTGGTAAACCGTTCCCTCCAGGCCTCGCTTTTGGAGTTCGGAAATAACTATATCTGTAAATTCGCTTTTGTCTATACTTCCGGATATCGGATTGATTACTAACAAAACTCTGTCAAGAAACGGCATAAAATTTTATATTAGTATTTTATAGTTACCAAAAGCAACCCATGCAATGAAGCAACCAGAACTGAAATTATACCGTGGCTATGCAAATGCGCAGGAACTAGTGGTGTCAGGTCACGTATTTATCAGCTATCCCACTCGTGAGGATTTATACGAACGAAAAGGTTTTAAAAATATACGATCGGTCTTTCAATTGTTCTCAGTAAAAACCATTCCTAATATAAAGATACGCTTCGAATACCAAGACATAGTGGCAGAAAGTAAAACACTGGGAGACGGTTACTTTCGTTTCACCCTTCCCCTGGAAGAACCTTTGGAAAGTGGCTGGCACACCTACCAGGTATCCGTTACAGGAGACTACCACGGTGTACCGGTAAACATCACCCGCAAGGGTGAGTTTCTGGTGCCTTATGTCGGTGCTTACGTTATCATTTCTGATATAGATGATACTTTTCTGATATCGTACAGTCAGAGCTTTTTTCGCAAATTATACATACTACTGGCCAAGAATGTCAGTGCAAGACAGTCCTACACGGATGTATCCAAGCATTATCGCCTGCTGACCTTTGCCGGTAAAAACAGCGCAGAGAATTACGAGAATACATTCTTTTACGTGTCAAGCAGTGAATGGAATCTGTTCGACTACATCGTTCGCTTTACGCATAGAACCGGAATGCCCAAAGCCGTCATCAAGTTAAAAAAAATAAAAAACAAGCTGTCCAGTTTTTTCATGGCCGTCGCCGTCTCACACAGTCACAAGCA
>CAZAVR010000707.1:0-2020 GCA_964488435.1 uncultured Cytophagales bacterium
GGGACTGGCCATAAAAGTGACTGCAAAAGAGACAATCAAAAGCATAACCACCGCGACAATCGCCCAAACCGATCTGTATCCCTGAAGGAGCCATTCGATAAGTTTGCGGTAGTTGTTCTTCAACGCAGGCAGCAGGCTATCCTGAAAAGGAACCAGGATGCGAGGCGTGAGAATATAATGATTAAATACGTAAAGAATAAGGATAAGCACGAAGAAATTACCCACACCCCTGTCTATAAAATAGCCGACCAAAGCCGCCAGCCCAAGAACAATGAGCGGTCTGCGAATCGTCTTGAGGCTGTAATCATGCGCCTCTTTTTCATCTGAATGCCTTCCCATAAATGATACCGCGAAAACCGGGTTCATCACATAAGCCACAAACAGAGATGCTCCTAAAGTTATAATGAGCGTGAGCGGCATAAATTTCATAAATTCCCCGACTATCCCCGACCAGAAAAGCAGGGGGAAGAAAGGCGCCACCGTGGTAAGCGTACCCGAAAGTACAGGTATAAATACCTCACCGGCTGCTGCTTTCACGGCCTGCTGAATGGTCCATTCGGGATGCTGGTTAAACAAGCGGTGTGTGTTTTCTATTACCACGATGGCATCATCCACCACGAGACCTATCCCCAGAAGAAAGGCAAACAGCACAATAGTGTTCAACGTAAACTCAGTACCCACCATAGGTCCAATGATCGGCATTAACACAAACGCCACCAGCGCGGAGAGCGGAACAGAAAGTGCCACGAAAATCGCATCCCTTACACCCATGAAAAACATAAGTACAGTCACTACGAAAATAAAGCCCAACACCACCGTATTGATGAGGTCATGCAGATCCGCACGGGTCTGTACCGATTGATCGGCCGTGATCTTCACATCAAGTCCCTGCGGGAAGTAATTCTCCTTATAGTCGGCAATGACCTTCTCTATTTTATCAGAAGCATCCACAAGGTTCTCTCCCGAACGCTTGATGACGTTCAGCGTGACCACGGACTTATTATCCAGCCGGGCAAAATCCTGCTGCTCCTCAAAACTGTCCACTACTTCAGCTATATCGCCCAGCCTGACCACTGCACCCGTGGAAGTACGCACCCGCAGATCGGCCATCGCCTTCACATCAGTATACTCGCCCTTCACACGCAATGTTCTGCGTACCCCTTTTACATTCAGCTCACCGCCGGATATATTGATATTTTCCCCCTGAACAGCCGACTGAATATCATAAAATGTCAATCCGCTGGCCTGCATACGCGGAAGGTCTACGTTAATCTGGATCTCGCGGTTAAGTGCTCCGAGAATATCCACCCTCGTGATTTCAGGCAAAGCCTCAATCGCATCCTGCAGGTCTTCTGCATAGATCTTTAGCTGCTTAAGAGAAAAATTACCCGCCATGTTCACGTTCATGATGGGAAACTCCGAAAAGTTTACATCCTGGGCAGTCGGGCCGGCATCCAGCTCCTTGGGTAAATCTGTCTTGGCCTTGTCCACAGCATCCCTTACACGCTGAAGGGCGACTTCAACAGGCACATTGGGGGTAAATTCTACCAGGATGACGGATACATCCTGAAGCGCATTGGATTTGATCTTCTTTACACCGTTGATAGATTTGAGCTGCTTCTCAATAGGTTTATTGATCGTATTTTCGATATCGGCAGGTGCCGTACCAAAATAAACCGTATTGATGTAAATCTGCGGTATTTTGATGTCGGGAAACTGCTCCTTGGGCAGGTTGTTATAAACCATAAACCCCGCCAACGCAATGATGAATGTGAAGATATAGATCGTGGTTCTATTCTCTACACACCAATTGGTAAAGCCAAGGGTTTTGTATTCATTAAATTTCATCACAACAAAGTTTTGAATGAGAGAACGGGACAACCCGGACAGATTACAGCATACTAAAATTCGGTACTCCGGCGGATTATACCCTTAAGTTACATAGCTCAGAAACTGATCAGCTGTCCATCCGTCACCTCCTGGTAACCATTGGTAATGAGCTGGTCACCCGCAGACAATC
>CAZAVR010000708.1:0-2012 GCA_964488435.1 uncultured Cytophagales bacterium
GCCCGAGTGGTTGAAGGGGCTACCCTGGAAAGGTAGTATGTGGGTAACTGCATCGTGGGTTCGAATCCCATCCTCTCTGCGGATAATCAAATCAAAAAACATCAAAAGCCTGTAAATGAACGATTTATAGGCTTTTTTTAATGCTCGTCGTTCATCAAATTGTTCCTAAATACTCAAATTTTTGGTGAGCAATCCGGTGAGCAGTTAACGAGCCTGAAAAGTGCTCACCAGAATTGATGTAATTGTCTGTATCACAGATAGTTCGTTTATTAAACATCTTGTTTGTCGAAGGCTGCATTCTTATTTTTATTCACTTAAAAAAAGATTGCCATGCTTACAAAAACTTTCACGCTACTCTTTTATTTAAAAAAGCGTAGCAACTACGTCAAAGGCAAATTACCCATTTACCTGCGGGTTACGGTCGATGGCCAGCGGTTTGAACTGGCCACAAAGAGGTATTGCGATCCGGAAAAATGGAATGCGGCATCAGGAAAGCAAAACGGGACCCGGGAGGAGGCCAGGTTACTCAATACTTATCTTGAGACCATGCAGACCAAGGTTTTCGAGGTGCGCAGGCAGTTGATCGAGGCGAATATTGAGATAACAGCTGAGGCTGTAAAAGCCAAGCTTAGCGGGGTAAGCGATAAACCGAATTTAATTCTTGAGATTTTCCAGGCACACAATGATCAGGTATCGAAACTGATAGGTATCGATTACGCCCGGGGTACGCTAAAACGGTATGAAACTTCCCTTGCCCATACCAGGAAGTTTATTCAATGGAAGTACAATTCAGACGATGTGGATATTAGCAAGTTGGATTACGATTTTATATCCGGATATGAATTTTGGCTCAAAACGATCCGAAAGTGTGACCATAATACCTCGATGAAATACCTGGCCAACTTCAAAAAGATCGTATTGATCTGCGTCAAAAAAGGCTGGTTGGTCAGGGACCCCTTTTATGCTTATAAAATGAGTAAACGGGAGGTTGACCGGCAGGCGCTCACCCAGTCGGAACTTACCAGGGTTTCCGTAAAGGAGTTCGGTACAGAACGGCTTGCCCTTGTCAGGGATATTTTTGTTTTCTGTTGCTATACAGGCCTTGCCTACGCAGATGTGTACAAGCTTAAAAGATCGGAAGTAATTGAAGGATTTGACGGCGGAGATTGGATTACGATCAAACGTCAAAAAACGGATAGTCCGTCCAGGATCCCCTTATTACCTCCCGCATTTGAGATAATCAAAAAATATGAAGGCCACCCTCAGGTGTTTACCGGGGATCGGCTGCTTCCTGTATTATCGAACCAGAAGATGAACGCCTATCTGAAAGAAATAGCTGACCTTTGCGGCATCGACAAAGTCATTACCTTCCATTTGGCCCGGCATACATTTGCCACTACCGTTACGCTCTCAAACGGGGTACCCATCGAAAGCGTATCGAAAATGCTTGGTCATTCCAATATCCGCACAACCCAGATGTATGCAAAGGTTATTGACAGGAAGATTTCTGAAGATATGAAGAAGATCAAAGCCCTGTATTCATAGGTATGCGGATGTCGAAGGGGAGGTGGACTGGTCTCACCTCCCCTTTAAAAATACCTTTGTACCCTGATAGTAGTCATACGTCGGATGGTAGTCGATGTATCCGAATGCCACCAGGTCTTTGATGCATTTATGATAAGTGGCGATGCTTTTGAAACGGGCCAATTGCATCACCCTCCGCCTGGAGATGGTGATCGTTCTTTCTCCGTTGTTCTGATTTGATAAGTAGAGGAACACCATGTACATGCCCAAATGCCAGACATTGACCCGGCTGTCCAACCATATCCCCGATCTCACTTTTTCGCTCTTCACCGGTTCCATATCACTTGGTCAGGTTTTTGAGAAGCATGGACTCGATGTCGCTTTCCTGGTAAAAGTGGATCCCACCCACCTTGGTGTACTTCAGCTCTCCGGAAATACGCATCTGCTGCAGGGTGCCGGGGGAAATGCTCAGTAGTCTTCGCACCTGC
>CAZAVR010000709.1:0-2012 GCA_964488435.1 uncultured Cytophagales bacterium
GGGGCAAACGACAACGCCCGGCGATCTGTCACACACTACTCGGCAGACGAAGGGAATTCAGTGCTCGCAGGTACGTGGACGCTCATGTACCGGACCATAGAGAAAGCAAACATCTGTATTGAAAAGCTACCGACGAGTCCTATCTGGGAGGGTGAATACAGTGTGCAGGCCCGGCAACTTTACGGAGAGGCGCTTACCTTGCGGGCGTTATGCTATTTTGACATGATCACCTTGTGGGGCGATGTGCCGTTTATTACCAAATCTACACAGGCCGGAGATAATTTCTACCTCCCCAAAACTGACAGGGATGAGATCTATGAACACTTGATCGAAGATCTCAAAGAAGCGGGTAACTATCTTGCCTGGCAGAGAGATATGAGAACCACTGAAAGGATCAGTAAGGCTTTTGCTAAGGGGTTGAGAGCGCGGATGGCGTTGGCTTATGCCGGATACTCGCTCCGGAATGTTACCCACGAAACGCGGCGCGGACGTCATTGGGAGGAGTATTATAAGATTGCCCGCGACGAATGTTTTGAAGTCATGGAGAGTACGCGGCATCAGCTGAATCCGAACTACGAAAATATTTTCAGGACCATGCATGCCTATGGACAGGATCTTACTTACGGAGAGGTCATCTTTGAAATCGGGTTTGGAAGACTTATCAGCGGCAGGGTAGCACAAGGTATCGGGATGGCATTTACATCCAGTCCTGCCGAACCGCAATATGGAAGGGCGGTTGCAGAAACCAGGACGACGATGCATTACTACTACTCTTTTGACACAAAAGACCTCAGACGCAACACGAATGTAGAGCTTTATAACTATTCCAATGCCAGTTTCCTAGGTCAGCAGCGGCTGGTTGCTACTACCGGTTTCGGATTGACCAAGTGGCGCAGGAACTGGATAACGCCTTCTCTTGGCGGAAGTTACAGGGACGTTTTGTATACCGGCATCAACTGGCCGCTCATGCGTTATAGTGACATTATACTCATGTTTGCCGAAGCCGAAAACGAGCTGAACGGTCCTACACAGGCAGCCAGGGAGGCGCTTGCCAGTGTACGGCAAAGGGCTTTCGCGGCGACGGACTGGCCGTTAAAGGTCACAGATTACGTGACCAAGGCGGCATCAGGCAAGGCGAGTTTTTTTGACGCCATTGTCAACGAACGTGCCTGGGAGTTCGGCGGGGAATTGCTCCGTAAAAATGACCTCGTCCGATGGAATTTGCTGTTTACCAAAATCAGTAAAATGAAAGAAGTATGTTTGAAAATTATGACAAATGACCCGGAGTATCAATGGGTGCCGAATTATCTGTTCTGGAAGCAGAAGGATAGTGAGGTTATAGAGATATTGAATCCGGATTACAGGCTGCCATCCACTGAGATTGCCGGATACACACGCACATCCTGGTTCCCGCTTTCATCTGCCTCGACGGTGACCAGCTTTACAAATACATTGAATATCATTGCCAATGGGCTTAATGAAGCTAAGAATAACCATCTGGCGCCGATTCCCGCAACGATTCTCGCGACGACAAATGGTGTGTTGACGAATGATCAGATGCCTTGATTTTCCCTAAAATTAAAATTGACTACATGATACGGTTTATCAAACAAAGTCTATACACTGCAGGCTATATGGTGACGGCTTGTCTCTTTTACTCCTGCCTGGAGGTGGCTCCTGCGGCAAAGCAGGAGGCCGATCAATTGTTCAGGCCGGTGTTATTTACGGCAAATGTGAGCGGAAACGTCGTAGAATTCGATTGGATAGCCATCCGGAATGCTACTTATCTGCTGGAGGTCAGCAGAGACAGTCTTAAGTTTGAACGCGAACTGGTCTCGATTCCTCTGGAGCCTTCTTCCTATCATTTGATGGAGGATCTGTGGGGCGGGGCAACTTACTCTGCCAGAATAAAAGCGGTAAGCCGGCAGTCCGGAATAAAGGATTCGGATTACAGTGCCATCACCTTTGTTACGGGGGTAGAGAATATTTTTTATGCCGTGCCTCCTCCCGCG
>CAZAVR010000710.1:0-2011 GCA_964488435.1 uncultured Cytophagales bacterium
CTACATCCCTGGAGGAGGGACTGGCTAAGTACAAACAATGGCAGGAAGAGATCGGTTATGAAAGTCGTCTTATACCGGCTTTTGAAAATCCCGGTCTTAACCCGGTTATTACGGCTATCATTGCCTGTTACAAAGATGCCAAGGCCATTCCGTTTATGTACGAGAGACTGGTTAAGACTTTCAACGAGCTCAAGGTTCGGTATGAGATAATTTTTGTTAATGATAATTCTCCCGACAATCAGGAGGAGGTGATAGATGCAATCTGTGACCGTGATGTAAGTGTAGTAGGAATAAGCCACTCCCGGAATTTTGGTTCTCAGTCGGCTTTCCTGAGTGGTATGGAGATCGCTACCGGTGATGCAGTTGTTTTAATGGATGGGGATTTGCAGGATCCGCCCGAGATAATTCCCGAGTTCTACAGGAAATGGGTAGAGGGGAACGATGTGGTTTACGGGGTGCGGGTACAAAGGGAAATGAAACCGCACATACATTTCTTCTACAAGCTTTTTTATAAAATATTTCAAAATCTCAGTTACGTTCCCATTCCGCGGGATGCAGGTGACTTCTCCATGATTGACCGTAAGGTGGTAAAAGAGCTCGTAAAACTCCCGGAGACGGAGCAGTTCCTGAGGGGGCTTCGCGCGTGGGTAGGATTCAAGCAAACAGGTGTCCCTTATGTTCGTCCCGAGCGGATGTTCGGAGTATCTACCAATAACTGGAGGAAAAATATCTGGTGGGCAAAAAAAGCGATTTTCTCATTCAGCTTTGCCCCGCTGGAATTGATGAGCTATGCAGGCTTCCTGCTCACGGGTTTGTCTGTAGCGGGTATTTTCTGGCAGATTCTCGCTAAGTTTATTTTCTTCCCGGATACCCCGCGCGGCATGAGTACCGTGATTATTCTTATTGTATTTTTCGGGGGGCTCACGATATTGGGTATTTCTTTTCTTGGAGAGTATATCTCCAAGATTTTTGAGGAGACGAAAAAAAGACCCAAATTTATCCGAACCAGGATCAGAAGCGGCAGACGCATCTATAACACGGCCGATGCTATCAGGGAATTGGTCAACAAGAGAGGAAAGAATAATTAGCGTATGCGCAAAGAGTTTTCACAGGCAGTTCTCGATTTGGCCCTACAGGACGATTCGATTGTTTTCATCACCGGTGACCTTGGTTTCAATGCCCTGGAGAATGTCCAGGAAGCGCTGGGAAGGCGCTTCGTAAACGCCGGTGTGGCTGAGCAAAACATGGTAAGTGTAGCTGCCGGTCTTGCTTATAAGGGATTTAAAGTGTTCTGCTACAGTATTGCTCCGTTTGTCGTGTACCGTTGTCTGGAACAGTTTCGGAATGACGTCGGTTTTCACAATCTTCCGGTGTTTTTGGTGGGAAACGGAGGTGGCTACGGTTACGGGATCATGGGAAGCTCTCATCATTGTCTGGAGGACCTGGCGTGTCTCAGCGGACTTCAGAATGTAAAGGCCTGGGTTCCCGCTTTTTCTGATGAGGTGGAAGGTGTAGTAGGTAGCATTGTCAGGGAGGCGCGTCCGGCCTATCTTCGCCTGGGTGCGGGAAAAACAATTCCTGACCATAGTTATATTTCGGGATCTTTCAGGGTACTGCGTTCGCAAGCCGATGCGCCACTCACGGTTGTGGCGCTTGGTCCCATGGCTAACAACGCACTTGAGGCTCTCAAGCGTGTAAGTGCCTCAGTAAATGTACTCTCTGCCTTGACATTTCCGCTGGAGATTTCTCCGGAAATTTGGAAGATGTTCGCGAATAGTCCGGCGGTATTAGTCGTAGAGGAACATGTCAGTACCGGTGGCCTTGCCCAGCAGCTTTCTGTGCAATTAATGGAACACGGTATTTCTGTAAAGGCATTCAAAAGTCTCAGGGCTCAGGGGTATCCGAATGGCTTGTATGGTAGTCAGAGCTACCATCAGAAGATCTCGGGTTTAGATCCTGACCATATTACTATGGTGGTAAATGATCTTCTTGCGAAATGATGAATAGCCGG
>CAZAVR010000711.1:0-2007 GCA_964488435.1 uncultured Cytophagales bacterium
GTGGCCGATCAGGGCAACTTTTTCCTGGTTATTAACTGTAAAATCAAGATATTCTAACAGGATATCCTGGTTCGGATGTATATAGGTAACGTTCTGAAAGGCTAACATAATTTCTTTCTGTTATGATGGGACATAGCAATTCCCCTGAGGGAAAGCGTTTATTGTCGTCAGGAAAGAAATCAGATTTTACATTTTCAGTGGCTACTCTTTAGCAGATTTTGAAGAAAACGGGATTGCAGGAGAGATAACTACTCCGACACTTCCATTCCATAATTTGGTATTACAAAGGTAGCTTTTTTTTTATAAAGATGGATAGGGCTGCTTTTTTTAGGTCAGAATGGATATTGCTTTTTAGAACGGCAGCACTTTCCTTTGTCTTATTATGAAAACGCCGTTTCGATATCAGCTGAATACATCTTCATTTGCGTACTATTGGCAGGAAGGAATCGGTCGGGAACTGCTTGGGAAACTTGGTACTGTTCCGGATCTTGAAAATGCGCGGGATAGAATTCCTTCACTTTTCCAGGTAGACGAGGCCGCAGACGATCTGGTGGAAGCGCTGCACATGAAATTGGGGTTTGGAACGGCACAGGGTATCATTGATGAATATCTGTCTGGGTCTCCGCAGGGCGAGTCTCAACAAAAGGACCTGCTGGATCAGTTTTTCTCAGCTTTTGAGATAGAGCCGACCTGGCTTGATTGGGGATTGATAGATAAGGGGCTGCAGCTCACTCACCGCAGTGGGATCTCCGGGTTGGTTGTACTCCGCGACTACTGTCTCATGGGAGGCTACGAGTCGGCTGCGATTAATAAACCACTCATCTACACCGGAGCACTCAGAAAAGGCGCCGTAAAGCGTATTTCGGAGACAGTAGATTTTTGGGTGGATGTGACCGGGAGTGGTGCTTTGAAGTTCGGGAATACTGGATTTAAGTCGGTTCTGAAGACCAGGATGATTCATTCCTATGCCAGGCTTAGTATTCTGAAATATTCGGACTGGGACGAGGAGAAATGGGGAATGCCGCTCAATTACTGGGATATGCTGGCCACGAACCTTGGATTCTCCATCGTTTATCTTGTCGGGTTGAGACGGATGGGAATAAAGCCTCAGGCCGACGAGATCAGAGGTGTTCTTCACCTGTGGAAATATATAGGTTATTTACTGGGTATTCCTTCAGAACTGATGCCCGATTCCGAAGAATCGGCTATTGAGGAACTTTATTATTGGACCATGACACAGGCCCCCGGTGATGAAGACTCCGTAGCACTAGCGCATGCCCTTCAGGAAGAGCCTGTAGAAGCCTATTATCCAACGACCAGATGGGGGCGTCTTTTTATGCGTGAAATACATCTTTTTTACAACCGTTATTTGTTAGGGGATCATTCTTGTCGTGCGCTGAAGCTGGATAATACGAAAACAGGCAGCTTGGCCTATGCGTCTGTCTTAAAAAATAAGTGGCAAAACCGTAGCCGTTTGAGTGAAAAGAACAGACAGAGGTTGATCCGGTCGGGAAGAGCGGAGCACGAAGAAGTAAAAGCGATTTACCTCAAATGGAACGGAAAAAAGTGATGTCCGAGAAACACCATTATCATGATATTACCTATTCCGGAAATGAGTTCCCGGGAGAATGTACCTGCCTGGGTGAAGTACAACACGACGTTCTGTTTATAGAGCTTGCCGACTATTTGCTAAAAGAAGCAGATCTCTTATAGTAGTGACAGCTCCCTGTTTCCAGATAATCCAGGCTACCAGTTGTCTTTTTCGGTCCTCACAAATTCCACACTATCTGCCATGAAATGATAGGCCGGGTTTTCACCGGTTCTTAGCAGGCCTACGCGGTAGTTACCTGCTGGTACGTCGAGATTAGAAACCATACCCGTGAGATATATTCCATAGTATTTGCCGGTTTTCAGCCAGTACAAGAAATTAAGCCGGAGGGGCATCAGTGGAGTGGTTATTTCAAGTGCGTCGTTTCGAACCAGCAGGTAATAGTTGTTCAGATCGGC
>CAZAVR010000712.1:0-2001 GCA_964488435.1 uncultured Cytophagales bacterium
AAAAGTCGAGCACGGCGTCTTCATAAGGAATCGTTCCATTTGCATTTTTTACGGCAAGTCCCTTATCCACAATCTCCGGAAACAACGAATTTTTAGGCACAAAATAAGGCAGCTGCCATAGGGACGTTCTGAATCCCTGCGCTTTCAGATCCGCGATCATAGCTGCCGGATTCTGAAAGCGACTCGGAGCGAATGCATAATCACAGCGCCAGTCCGTCTCAAACCAGCCGGTATCAAAGTGAATAACGTCCGAAGGACTCCTGTTGCGACGAAGCTTTTCTGCTACCTCTCTTCCGTCTTTTTCGGAAAAGTAGGTAATTCGGCTCATCCATAATCCGAATGACCACAAAGGGGGCATAGGCGCCTTACCCGTCAGATCTGTATAGGCATCCAGCAGTTCCTTAGGCTGACCCAAAAACACAAACAGATCCAGATTTTCATCGCCTATATGCATGGCATTGGACTCGCCGTAGGTGGCGCCAAAATCGCAGGTAACGGGAGATGTGGTATGCATAAAAATTCCGTAGCCTCTGGAACTCATATAAAAAGGAACGGGCTTATACATACTCTGTGTTTCTACGCCGTTAGGGTCATGTGCCCACAGCACTACTTTCTGGCCGTTTTTATCGAGGCGTGTAAAAGACTCACCGCAGCCGAAAATTTTCTCATCAGGAGAGATAGAAAAGACGGCCGCCACACTTCGGGAGTAGTCTGAAGCTCTTCGCACAAAGGAAAACGGCAAAGTAGGTGTAAAGGAAGTCCGACCGTCTGCAGCGCTCCTGGTTTGGGTGAGTAGTTTCCCCTTTTCATCCCGGATCACTACCCTCCACGGACTTTCGTAGACCGTTACCGAACCATGGGGCCCCGTATACTGATGTCCACCATCCACCCGGGCATATTTCCATGATTTGTCCGCTGACGGTTCAACTGCCAACATCAAAGAAGGCTCTTTTTTCAAGGCATGACTGCTCGTATTAGCCCTGATACGGACCGTTCGCGCCGATATAAACTCCAATGAAAATGGCAGCACCGGATCTTGCGCGTATTCAACAGCAGGAAACTCATTCGTATACGACCGCTTGTACCCTTGCATCGAATTATTAAAGTGGTGCGCGGAAAAAGGCTCATGTCTTTTCCATTTAATGCTGCCCATTCCTGTCTGCGCATTAAATCCTGCCAGGCTGTCCGCAAAAAAAAACAGTATTGGAAAAATCACGAAAATCTTCACTGATATCAACCGGCTCATTCACAAGTTGACTATGCTGAGCATTCACTGATACGTTCAGATGAAATCCTAGCAGCAAAGAAGCCAAAGTCCATTTTCCGGGTAGGTTAATTTTCAAAATCATAATCATGTCATATCAAAGGATGCTACGGTGTAGCCACAAAAACTTTACTAATCACTGGTTGATTATTCTTATCCCAAAGACGAATGATATAGACCCCTTCCGGTAAACGGAGAGGTATATTCACTTCCTGCTGCGAGCGGGAAAGCCGCTGACTTAACACAGATCTTCCATGCTTGTCCGTCACCGTGATCCTTTCGAATCTGCTGTTTCTCCATTTTACAAAGAGGGCATCGCGTGCGGGATTTGGAAAAACATCTAAGGAAGAGTCAGCATCTATACCCAAAACCTCTCCCCCGCCTCTTAGCAATACAGCTGTAACTGACATGGGTGGAATCGATAAGTTTAAAATATTAGCTGAGAGACGCAAAGTTGATTTCCTTAGCGCATTACGCTCCTTCGAATAGAAAGTCTCATGAGCTGGAAGACCGGACAAGGTGTAGACTGATACTGCTTCGTTCAACGGATAGAAGTGTGCAAAGTTCACAGCAATGTCCTGACTTTGATCAACGGATCGATTGACCAGTACCACGGTCATTGAGTCCTTTCTGCTACTCATGCTTGGATATGCAGAAACCAAAGCCTCATTTGACGAGGTGCCCCTTACCGCCAGAAGCTTATTATAACGGCTGAACAAATGGAGCGTTTCCCACAT
>CAZAVR010000713.1:0-1997 GCA_964488435.1 uncultured Cytophagales bacterium
TCCCCAAAGTGCCCACTGAATTATTGGCTGGTGTAAGAAATGAAACCACAGGCCCTTCATAAGACAGCTGTATTTCATCCCCGTTTTTTCAAATTCCAGCTTTCGTCTTTCTGCAAGGGGCGTCTGTTTACGAGCGTAGGATTAGATTTTGACAGGCTCCTCAACACCCAACCATTTCCTTCACGCACAATTGCTGCATGGGGTCTGCTCACCGTAGGACAGTCATCCCCATAATTAACTGTAAACGAATTCCCTCTACCCAACTCCACGTAGTCCCCGAGATACTCCGTTGACTGACCTATACGGAATTTCTTTGAACTCGTTTTGTGTTCCAGTATGAAAAAGGTCCTTCCTTTCGACCCTACTAAGGATTTTAAAGAACCTGTGACCGATTTTGTAAACTTCTCGGTAGATTTCGGTTGTGATATAGTTGACGCCATGACTGTTTTTTTGTTTTGACTTCGACAAATTTAGTTGGTCGGCAAGGATGGATTCGCTGGAAAACCGGTTACTAACTGATTAGTAACCTCTCTATACAATGTTTACTTTTAAAACACTGTCTCCCAGTGTGATGATATCTCCGGGATGAATGGCTACACCTGTCGCCGGAACCATCTTTGAGTTTACATACAACTGGTTTACCGATAACTGCCATGCCCCATTGTTAAACTGTCCATCTCGTATCATCCATTTCCTGGGATTAGCCCACTTTTCAATGGTCGCATGTCTTCGGGAAATGTAAGCAGAACTTACCTCGCTGATATCGATGTCATTTCTAACATCGGGATCCCTTCTTCCGAGGGTCAGGACTCCCTCTTGCCTTTCCCCAAGCATTTTTGAGAGATTATATATTTTCCCTGCCTCATCACCATAGGTGACAGTGATAACGAGGTCATGCCTGGACGCATCATAAACGGGTTGCGCTATTTCTATAGATTTGTACCCGAGCAAACTGATGATCTGGCTAACGGATTGAAACCGTTTGTTTTGAAAATCGGATTCGATACATCCTTTGACAATGGTTGCCCATTTTCCAGGCAATTGCCCCCAACTGGCCAACAGGCCGGCGTAGTTTCCTTTCCGAACATGGGAAATATAGTCCCCCAGCTCTCCTTCTGTAGTAATCTGATAAGGAGGAAAAGGGTATTTCCCTGTCAATACCTCATACATCATCACACCAAACGAGTAGATATCTGCCACAGCATCCAGCGCTCTGAAAGACGTCTTGTTATTCGCCTGTTCGGGCGCTATATAAGCCCACGTTCCGAAAATCTGATTGACATGCCCAAAAATATTCTTGACCGTCATCCTTGAATTCTTATGCCCCGCTATCCCGAAATCAGCCAGCTTCGCATTTCCATCTTTATCAAAAAGAATGTTCTGAGGCTTCAAGTCTCTATGGAAATAGCCTTTGTTATGGAGATACTGAAGGGCGCTTAGTATCTGGTAAGCAGCTCTGTTTATCTTCTGCACGTCCTGGTTCTGGCTGATCCAGGCAGACAGCGAGCCTCCGGCGCAAAATTCCATCACAATGAATGGATTACCGGCTACTTTACCACAACTATAACTTTTAACGATATACTGATGGTCCAGTGAGCCGATCTCAAATTCTCTTAGAAATCGATTCACAATGTCCCTGCGTTCTCTCTCGTGTGCAACCTCCCAAAGTTTGATTAGTTTCAATGCAAAATGGGCCCCGTCTTTGTCTACCACTTCGAAAACAACTCCGAACGTACCTTCCCCCAATTCGCCAAGAATTTCATAACCGTCGATCCGGTCTCCGGGACCCAGTTGCATGCGCCTAGGGGTTTCATAGACCGCGAACTTTTGTTTTATGCTCTCATCCATCTCTTTACTTTGTCTTGATTATTGTCAATACCAAAAAAGTAATCAGACATAGAAAACCCAGGGAATCCTATACGCTGATCGCCCGTTCCGGGATGACAATCAGGTATTATATAACCTTCTTTGGTAGGCTTCATCATTATCTCTGAAGA
>CAZAVR010000714.1:0-332 GCA_964488435.1 uncultured Cytophagales bacterium
AAAATTCAGAGTCCAAGCCACTTTTAAGCCTGCGGAAGCGCAGAAATCCATTCGAATGAACACCAGCACGGGATCCAGTCAGGAATACATAAAATACGGCACCGCGTACTTTGTCCTTGACGGAGCCCAGTTGAGTCTGACACTCTACAAAAGTCTTTCCCTTGCCGCCATGCCCAAATACAGGGACTATCTTTTTGTACCATTCAAAGACAAATCCAATGGTAAGCTGACTTACGGTGGCGGCCGGTACCTTGATCTTTCAGTCAGAGACATCCGGGACGGATCCGTCGTGCTCGACTTCAACAAGGCATACAACCCCTATTGCGCCTACA
>CAZAVR010000714.1:342-1995 GCA_964488435.1 uncultured Cytophagales bacterium
GCGCCTACAATTTCAGCTTCAGTTGCCCGGTTCCGCCCGCCGAAAACCGCCTGAAAATAGCCATTCACGCCGGCGAGAAAAAATTCAGCAAATCAAGATAAGGAAAAGAATCCCTTCAGGATCCAAGTCCGATTAAAAACAAAACACCTGAACCCGAGTCATTTACGACGCACCGTCGAAACAATGCCCCTCACTTCGTCCCCATTTATACAACTTTTCACTTGAAAATTGTCTTCGAAAAATGTAGCTTTGATAATTGCACCCTCCTCCGCCCTGTAATGTACAAGATTCTCAAAACCGGTAAAAAGTAGTCACATGTCACAAGCAAACAATTCCCCTGAGCCGTTACTCATTGAAGACCCTCTTCGTTTTGTATTATTTCCGATAAAGCACTCCGATATCTGGGAGATGTATAAACGCCACGAAGCTTCATTCTGGACAGCTGAGGAGATTGACCTGTCACAAGATCTGAAAGACTGGGAGAACCTGTCCGACAATGAGAGACACTTTATATCTCATATCCTGGCGTTTTTTGCGGCTTCTGATGGTATAGTCAACGAAAACCTGGCGATAAACTTCCTGAGCGAAGTGCAATATGCGGAAGCCAAATGCTTTTACGGGTTCCAGATTGCGATGGAGAATATACATTCGGAGACTTATTCACTCCTGATCGATACCTACATCAAAGATCCCACTGAGAAGGACAAGATGCTTCGTGCGATTGAAACCATTCCGTGTATTCAGAAAAAAGCCGAATGGGCACTGAAATGGATCAACAGTCCTAACTTTGCAGAAAGACTTATTGCTTTTGCAGCTGTAGAAGGCATCTTCTTTTCAGGATCATTCTGCTCTATATTCTGGCTAAAGAAACGGGGCCTTATGCCGGGCTTGTCTTTCTCAAACGAACTGATCTCAAGAGACGAAGGCTTGCACTGTGAATTCGCTTGTTTGCTTTTTACCCAACATCTTGTCAACAAGGTATCGGAGGAACGCGTCAAAGAGATCATACTGGACGCAGTCGTTATAGAAAAAGAATTCATAACGGAAGCACTTCCCGCTTCTCTCATCGGCATGAACTCCGAGTTGATGAAACAATATATCGAATATGTGGCCGACTTCTGGCTGGAGCGACTGGGATGCAGCAAGGTTTTTGGTGTAGCCAATCCATTCGATTTCATGGAGCTTATCTCTCTCCCCGGCAAAACCAATTTCTTTGAAAAACGTGTGGGAGAATACCAGAAAGCCGGAGTAATGAACAATATCAAGGAAAAAGATACACAGAGAATTTCTTTCGACCAGGATTTCTAAGTAGGATAACAACGGGCTGTCAGCTATTGACCTATAAAACATCTAATTTATACGGCCGGCTGACAGCTCTTCTACAATCTTACGGATCAAATCGCCCTCATACCCCTTGCCCGCAGCGAAGCGGGCCAGCTTCAACCGCAAAGTCACGGGATTACTTTCCCTGAGCAATTCAATCTTCCGGATCAACAGTTTCCTCAATCCGGCCTCATAGTCTTCATCTGCAATCTCTTCAATGGCTTTTTCGATATTATAGGCCGACAATCCTTTTCGTCGAAGCTCATGCGCAATTTTAAGCCTTCCCCAGTGCTTCATTCGAAATTTACCACCGGAGAAGGTCTGGGCAAA
>CAZAVR010000715.1:0-1987 GCA_964488435.1 uncultured Cytophagales bacterium
CATCAACTTGATCTGGGATATAAACACGATCGTACCATCGCATTACTTTCCTTTTCTGAATCCATAAGTGTGACCGCTTTCAGTTAGAGAATAAAATCTGGACTTCAAAAAAGTATCGTGAAAAGAAGCTCTGCCGGACTTATAAAAATAGAATACTTTGCAACCGGAGCTGCAACGAAACTTTTCAAAATGAAGGGTTTAGCAGCCGAAATATAACCTTTTTTTACTTGTTAAACGCAATATTGACCAATAACTTATTGGCCGGCACTTGAATTACAGGCATACCAAACGAAAAAACTGTCTGTCTCCCTAAATTATTACATTTCACTCCCCTCCGCTCGAAACAGTTTCGGTACTGAATTTTACTTACTTTTATGCTTCAAAAATCGACTGACGAACAGCAACTGCCAAGGCATTGCTCCAACTCCATCCTATTATGCTAAGACTCTTCCTCCTTATAACACTCTGGTCAGGAATTTTCATCCACCCATCTTTTTCCCAAAAAGACCCCCTCTGGGATGATACCAAATCAAAAAGCTGGCCCGCAGAAGCCGAAAGAAATTCAGTTCCGTCATCGGCAGACGGCAGTATGCAGCAAGTCATGTCCTACAAAGCCAGGTCAGAAAAACCGCGTCCACTGATTGTGAGCCTGCATACCTGGGGAGGCGATTATTTACAAAAGGATACACTGGTTTACATGTGTATCGAACGGGACTATAATTACATCCACCCGGACTTTCGGGGACCCAACAATAAAAAAGAAGCTTGTGGAAGCGATCTGGTGGTGAGCGACATCGATGACGCAATCTCATGGGCGCTCACCAACACAAACAGTGATCCCGACAACATTCATATCATAGGTGTAAGCGGAGGCGGGTTTGCAACCGTACTGGCCTATATGAGATCCCGGCATAAGATCCGCAGCTTCTCTGCTTACGCGGGGATCTACGATCTCGTGGATTGGTACCATGAATCACAAGGCAGAAAAGCAAAGTATGCGGAAGACATTGCAAGGGCAACCTCCGGCAAACCCGATAAACCTGATCTGGAAGAAGCGAGAAGAAGATCGCCGTTCTTTATCGAACGCCCCCGCACTGACCGCAGTCAAAGCCAGCTCAACCTGTACTGCGGTGTTCACGATGGTTACACGGGCTCTGTTCCCATCACCCATACCCTTAAAATGTACAACAAGTTGGTCAAATGGTTTGCCCCCGGCGCTATTTTATCAATGATTCCTGAAGAATACATTCAGACCATGCTAAGGGCAAGGTCTCTGCCCGGTGCGACCTCTCCCGATCTTTTTCTGAAAAGAAAAATCATATATCAAAATCACTATGAGGATAAGCTACGCTTGCTCGTGTTTGAAGGCGGCCACGAAATGCCCCCGGGTGATGCACTTTCCCGGATACCTGCGGGAACCATCCTCGCACTGGGAGATTCTAACGGTGCTTTACCCCATGCATGGCCACTCCAGCTAACCAACAGAAGACCTCAGGATCGCATCATCAATGCCTGTATATCAGGCAATACCATCGGGTTTAACAATGCAGGACGGGCAGACCTGAATTCGCTGAAAAGTATAGACAGCCTTCTCAGCAGCCTGCCCACTACCCCCGACCGTGTGGTGATCATGCTGGGAACGAACGACTGTAAAGCTGAGTTTGCCGGCGAGCTGAAAAAAGTGCCTGCCAATCTGGAACAACTGATCAAAAAAATCAAAATGCAAACAGCAGCCGGAACACAGGTCTACCTGGTTTCTCCTCCCCCTTACGGCCCTGACGCTACGTTGACAACGAAGTACAAAGGTGGGGCAAAAAGAGTAGAATATTTGTCGGCAGAATTCCTGACAGTGGCTGAAAAAACAAAAAGCCACTATATTGATATATACAGTAAACTAAAGCACATCTTCCCAGCCTTCACATACGACGGTATCCACCTGAATCAGGAGGGGCAATCACTGGTAGCCAGAATCATTGATGAAGAACTC
>CAZAVR010000716.1:0-1987 GCA_964488435.1 uncultured Cytophagales bacterium
ACAAAGATCCAGCACCTCCTTTACCATCTCTTTGTTAACGATGGCATCGTCTGCGAGAGAACTCTTTTCCCTGGCAGACACCCCTGTGAAATACTTTCTCAACATGTTCGCACGGGCTCGCGTGGTATCACGCTCACTTCGCGTAGCCATAAAACTGGGACACATGGTCCCCCCTGTCATTTCGGTCTTCCGGCAGTCGCCTGAACCACTGCATTTCTCAGCCATACGGAGAATACTCTCCTGCCGGGAGAAATCAAGTGTGGTAGCGGGCAATTGAGGCACAAAATCCGGAACATACCGAAGATATTCATTCATAGGAGGTGCTCCGGTGATTTTCCCTTTGTTAAAAATCCCGTCCGGATCCCAAATCTTTTTAACCTGGCGAAACAACTCATAGACCTCCTCGCCCATCATAAAGGGTATAAACTCCCCTCTCAATCTACCATCGCCATGCTCTCCTGACAACGACCCTCTGTATTTTTTGACAAGCACGGCTGTGTCCGCCAGCACCTCTCTGAACTTGACTTTCCCTTCCGAAGTTTTCAGGTTGATCATAGGCTCCACATGAAGTTCTCCTGCGCCGGCATGTGCATAGTAAGAAGCTTTTACCTGATGCCTCTCCAACAGCTGCTCCAACTCTTCAATGTAAGCCGGCAAATCGTCTACTGCGACAGCGCAGTCCTCGATGAGATTCACAGGCTGGGTATCCCCGGGAAGATTCCTGATCAGTCCGAGACCAGCCTTTCGGATATCCCAGGCTTTGTTCGCCAGATCGCCAAACAGCACAGGGTATGCGTATCCGGAATGGTTTAATTTAAGCTCGGAGATAAGCGAGGCTGCCTGAACATTGACTTCCTCTTCGTCAGCGCCCCAAAACTCCACAATTAACAATGCGCCAGGGTCTCCTTCCAGGAAAAAACGGTTCTTCGAATACTCCCGGTGCTCTTTGGTGAAGTCCATAATGTACTTATCTACCAACTCCGAAGCCTTGGGGGCATGCCTCATGGCGATTTTATTGGCCTGCAAAGCATCTGCAAGCGTATGTGTATGCACACACACCACACCCACGGCAGGCGGCGGAACTTCTACCAGTGCGATCTTTGCTTCAGTAATAAAACACAAGGTACCTTCTGAGCCGGCAATAATACTGCACAGGTTCAGGCGATCATCCGGGCCGTTTTCGGACTGAAATAAACTATCAAGAGCGTAGCCATTATTGCGACGTGTCACTTCAGGCTTCGGAAAATTATTCAACACCAAACCTCTGTCGACAGGGTTAGATATGATACCCCACATACCTGCATACACAGCCTGCTCTCTCCTTCCTGAAATATCCTGACCACCTACTTTACGAAGCAGATCCGACACACTGATGTCTTTAAAAATGGCTTCGTGTCCATCTGAAAGCAATACCTTGACCTCCAGAAGATGGTCACGCACATTACCCCAGGTAATCGAATGCAGTCCACATGAGTTGTTCCCGATCATGCCTCCGATCATAGCCCGGTTAGCCGTGGAAGTTTCCGGTCCAAAAAGCAAGCCATGAGGAAGAAGATGCTTATTGAGGTCATCACGTATCACACCTGGCTGTACCCGTACCCACTTTTCTGAGGGATTTATTTCTATAATTTTATCAAATCTCTTGGATACGTCAACTATAATCCCGGAACTCACCACCTGCCCGGCCAGTGAGGTTCCCGCTGTTCTTGGAACCAGCGTAATTTTCTGACGGTTGGCAAACTCAATCAAAAGTCTGAGATCCTGCACATTTGCAGGAATGGCTACTGCGAGAGGCAGTTCCTGATATACGGAAGCATCCGTCGCATAAAGGTGTCGCTGTGCCTTATGAAGGGTGGAGTCATCATAATACAATTCGCCGGACATCTTTTGCTTCAGATTGCCGAAACTCATTAAGGTACTTCTGTTCATTCCTTGTTATTAGAAATTTCCGTCAAAGTTAACACAGGAAATTCTGCCTTTGGCGGAG
>CAZAVR010000717.1:0-1985 GCA_964488435.1 uncultured Cytophagales bacterium
CTCCGGGCAGTCCTATGTTGGCCAGTTCTCCCATACCCGCCATGTCAGGCAGAATAACTTCGTACCCTCCCAAAGCCAGCTGATCAGCCACACCACCCTGAACCACAGCTTCCTTCTTCCCTCTCTCGTCAAGTAAGAGAACCGCCGCCAGGGACGATTGATCCGGCTTAAGCCACAGCAAAGGCAGGTAGCCGCCATCCGCCCCCCTGATCAAATACTTCTCTATATTATATCCTTCCCTTCTGATTCGTCCGGAAAAAATAATTTCTGAAGGAGCCTTGGGTTCCCGGTAACGACTCACTTTGATGACCTCCTTTTGCAAGGTCGCAAAGCTGCCCTGAACAGCGCGCTTCTCCGCAAGTAAACGCACGTAGTCTCTGTTCAGGCTAAAAAGATTCTCTCCTTTCCGGTTCGCATACAAATTCCCCTCCGGAAACACATACAATTCCTGCTCTGTAAATATTTTGACCGGCTGCTCACGGTTGTCCCCCGGATTAACCAGGAACTTTCTGAAAAAAGCATAGGATGCTTCCCGGTTTTTAAGGGTAGATGCATGGGCTGCATCATCCTCCACCATTTGAAGATGATCCGGATTCCCAAGGGCTCTGAACGCTACAGAAGCTTCCCTATAAATTTCCCGTGCTCCTTCTATACTGAACATATCCCGCGTTGTTGTTACCATGAGTGTTGGTTTCGGCGCCCTTACCTCTACCAGATCAGCCAGGTCAAAACCTTTGGCGATCCCGTGCATAAAAACCTGCTCCGCATCCTGCGGCCCCTGAGACCTCAGCAGTTTATCGAAGGAAGTCAGATAACACTCCGGCGCTGCAGCCACGATCCGCTCGTCCATGGCAGCAATATAGGCCGACTGTGTGCCGCCGCCCGAGCGCCCGGCTATCCCAATCCTAGCGGCATCAATATCGTGGCGACCAACGAGGTAATCGACCGCCCTGATCCCATCCCATATAAAATAATGGGCAGGTGAAAGCCCGGAGACAAACGACAGGCTTCCGGGATAAGAGTGCTCATGCGTAGGTCCGAAACGAGGCTTTCCGTCAGACTTCAGATACTGTATGCGCTCCCCCCCCTGACCCACGGGATCGAAAGCCAGGACAGCAAAGCCTTTCTTTGCGTAATTCAGAATAATGTTCTGATAGGTATCGCTCCGAAAACCATTGGCACTGTGACCACTGCAATACACAATCGCCGGAAGCTTACCGGTAAATACAGCCGGCATAAAAAGGGCTGCCGTGACAAAGTATCCCGGGCGCGACTCAAAATACAGCTTCTCCACCCGAATACCATCACGCTCAAGGACACCGGTAACCACGGGGTTAAGCGGTGTCTTTTCGGGGAATGCTCCAACCATTTCTTTCATGAGCCGCGAGACATGCGCTTTTCTGGCTGTCCAGCCTTCCTTGCCTTTGATCTTTTGAATCTCGGCCTTGCGCTTATTCAGCTGTACAGAAGCCCTTTCCATCAACTGGCTGTAAACAAGCGCCGGTTCTGCACTGTGGTACTTCCAGTACTCTAACACCTTTAAATCTTCCTGGGCGTGAACCTGCACTGACAACAGGGAAATCAGGATACAGTAAATAATTTGTCTCATTTTGTGATCGGCCTTGGTTTTAAACAAAAGGCTACCGGAAAGACATTCATCCGGCAGCCTCCAACTTTTACTATATGCTTAGTTAATTATAGCCTGGGTTTTGGGTCAGCAGTGGGTTTTTGTCTATTTCCGCACGAGGTATAGGTACCAGATAGTTCCTGTCATAAAAAGTCCGGGGATTAAAATCTGACACCGTATAGGTTTTACTGCCATTGGCGGCCCTTATGATCGTCATTTTACGTCCATCCTCGTTCAGCCTTTCGGGAGCGATCTTCCACCTTCTTACATCGAACCATCTGTGCTCTTCGAATGCCAGCTCTATCCGTCTTTCGTTTTGTACTCGCTTCAGCAATGCCGCTCCGCTCTCAGTAACGTT
>CAZAVR010000718.1:0-1973 GCA_964488435.1 uncultured Cytophagales bacterium
TTTTTCAGATAGATGGGCATGAAAAATACAGCCACAACGATGAGTGTCGCCGCGGCCATCCATTCGTAGGTGGAAATCGCCAGTCCCATACTGAAACCGTTTCCTGACATACCGATGAACTGCTCAGCAGAGATATTTGAAGCGATGAGAGAGGCGCCTATGGCCCACCAGGTAAGTGATCCTTCGGCAAGAAAAAAGTCTTTGGTTGAAGCGACTTTGC
Organism: uncultured Cytophagales bacterium; assembly: GCA_964488435.1. Taxonomy (GTDB): domain Bacteria; phylum Bacteroidota; class Bacteroidia; order Cytophagales; family Spirosomataceae; genus JBEBSO01. The sequence continues at coordinate 221 of CAZAVR010000718.1, forward strand.
TTTTCTTCTGGTGATAAATCCAGTAGCCATACCCGGCTACTAAAATGAAATAAAATAGAAATACAATGTAATCAATGGTATCTAATTGTTTCATCTATCAATCCGTTTCGTTATGGGTCTGAGGGAACTGATCGGGAAACAGCTCTTCACAGACACTTGTTGAAGGTTTATCCGGGAAACACATCGGGAGCTACCGGAAAGCAAAGACACCCCTTCGGGTGTAGAATGGCTGTCCGCGAACCCCCTGCAGAAACCGGGTTTATACTAAAATGGCACTAAAGGTACTTTTTTTTAGGAAATATGAAGGGCATTATTTGCGGGAGCATAGCTTTTTATTTCCGTAGCCGGTTGATGAAGGGAAAGGTTGTGAAATGGAAAACCAAATATTATTCCGAACAATGGGCTTTTTTAGCTCAAAAATTGGAATGTTGCGCTACTAATTTACTTAAATTTGTGTAATTACAGGTGTTTGTAGGGTTCTGAAGAAATTATATTTGGTTTCAAGTGAGTTCTTGGTCGGTTCCGAAAACGAATCGTTACAACGGCCCTCCCCGATCACGGATGTTTATATCCTGAGGCCGGGGAGACCGTCATTTTAAAAAACCTTTTATTGAGCCGGATAATACTTGTCCAGCCAGCTCCCGATCTTTCCGAATACGTCGATCGCGGTAAGGGGGCCAAGGTCATGAACTTCATCGGGATAGAGCTCCAGCTGGGAGGGAACGCCTAGTGAAACCAGCTTTTTGTGAAGATTTTCAGCCTGACTATAATGTATGAGCGGGTCTTTCATGCCGTGGAAACTGATGGTAGGAACACATGTGTTTTTGTTCAGGTGATAGGAAGGACTTGCATCAAGGCAAATCTGTGCCTTGGGGTCGGCTTCACCCAGAAAGCGCACAACGGTTCTGTTCGCTTCGGTTCCTTCTTCCCGCACAGATTTGTCAGTAAGATCAGCAGCGCCCAAAATGCTTATGACCGTTTTTACCTGCTTTTTTTTGTCATAACCGTAGGCATATAGCAGAGCGAGGTGCGCCCCCGCGCTTACGCCGATCAATGCAAATTCATCTCCGTTGTATTTGTGTTTGCGGGCATTCGAGGAGATACTCTCCAGACCTTTGGCAATATCTTCTATCTGGGATGGAAAAAGGTTTTTACCATTTTTTACGAGTCTGTAATTCATCGATACGACAATATACCCCTTTTTGCCTACCCACTCGTCTATCAGTTGTTTCGGAAGTTCCCCTTTATCTCCTCTCACCCATGATCCTCCATGAAAGTAGACGATCACTTTCGTTTTTTCGGTATAGTTTCTGGGAATATAGGCGTCGAACCGGTTGTCCGGGTCTTCCGCATTGCCATATTTTACGTTGGGAATTTTGGTATAGGCTTTAGGCTTGGCAACCACAACCGGTTCGCTGACGGCTTTCCCGTTACGCAGACCATTGGCATTGAGCCAGGATATAAGTGCTTCCGGCTGGTCAGTTTGTAACCCCTGAACGCCTTTTTCGATGGCTTCTGTCCAACGCTCCGGGCCTTCTGAGGGAGATTGTACATCCTGCCAAACCGCTACGCCGTTCAGTCTGGCTGTCTCTACCATTCCTGCATCAGGTACATTGTCCAGCAGTTCGATTTTTAGTTGGCCCAAATACAAATTCAGCTGTTCTTTTGTTTTTACTTCTTTCAGTACACTGGTCATCAATGGCAGAGAGGGCGCCACTTTTCTCCACTGTTTGTATTGAGGGAGCTGGTTGAT
>CAZAVR010000719.1:0-1972 GCA_964488435.1 uncultured Cytophagales bacterium
GCCCGGATGGCATTTGGGGCACAGCGGATGACGGGCTGAAGTTGCAGGCATCTTCCCCGGCTGTTGACGGAGGGCTTAAGAACCACTATACCAATCATGGAGGGGGGAATATAGAGACCGATACGGATTTATCCGGCGATCTCCGGTTGCGTGGCGAAAATGTGGATATGGGGGCTTATGAATTTTATTCCTCCGCTCCGCTGCCCGTGCGCTGGATTTCATTCGGGGGAGATATTGGCGAGGGACAGCTGGCCACTTTGCAATGGAAGGCGGAAGAGACCAAAGCGCGGCATTACGAACTGCAAAGGAGCGCCGATGCCCGGGCCTTCCGCCACGTGACGGAGATACCGGCAGCCGGGCACGGGATAGCGGCTTATCAATTCACCGACCCGCTGCCGGTCGACGGTGCAGCCTATTACCGTATCCGCCAAGTTGATCTGGATGGCGCGTTGAGCTATAGCCGGATTGTTAGCGTCCGGTCAGCCAGCCATATCGCGTTCAGGGCCTGGCCCAACCCGGCTGGCCAGGCGGTTACCGTCGAGCTGGATCCCGGTCAGGTAGGCAGGAGGATCAGGCTGGTAAGCAGCGTGGGTATCGTATTGCAGGAAATTAAAGTGACGGAGCGGGTTTTCTCCGTCAGCCTCGATGGCTACCCGGCCGGGATATACCTGCTCCATACTGCCGACGGCAAGATGGTGAAGCTGGTGAAGGAGTGAAATAAAGATCAACACAGTGTGATATGAAGAATCCTCGATAAATCGTTTCGAAATCTGTACGTAGCGTACACCTTTGGATTTTAATTGCTTAATCTACCAGTCGGAGTCTTCCAGTTTAAATACTTCATCAACAGGCGCCTGCAGCACATTTGCAATCTTCAGGGCCAGCAACGTGGAGGGGATGAATTTTCCGGTTTCAATAGAGTTTATTGTCTGCCGGGAGACCTTTACCTTGTCCGCTAACTCCGCCTGGGTAATGTTGTTGCGGGCGCGCTCCACTTTAATCAGGTTTTTCATCAACCGTTACTTTTTATACTTCAGATAGTGGAACAAGCCAAATGCAAGCAGCAAAATAATGACAAGCGACTCGTAAGCGGAAATGGACCCGATTAGTTTCCCCGAATCAGGTTCAGCCTGGCCCAAAAAAAAATAATTAATCAAATGAGTGATAAATAGTCCTGTCGGCACCGCCCAGGTCAGCGACTGGAATTTCACCTGGTGAACACGTTCGTCGTCTATTTTTTCTTTTGAGAAAAAAATAAAGACCAATCCCCAACACGAAAGACTGGAAAGTAAGTTAAGATCGACCAGGTCATATTGCCGGTATTTAGAAAAAAAAGCATATATACCCCAGCATATCAATAGCGTACCTACAATCTTCATCCGGTAAGAATAGGTAAAAATGTTAAAAGTCTCTCTCATGGTTTTGTAAAGTTTAAAAGTCTTAATGTCATGTAAACTTTACAAAAATAAAAAATCTATTGGAGATCCTATCTTAAAGTAAGAAATTCATCGATCGATCTTTGAATTACAGAACGATCAATTAAACGGGCATATGTGGTCCGAAATCATTGCAGTCAAATGAAATACCTTTTTTATCTCTCTTTTTTGCTTTCTCCCGGTGCTGGTGTGCCGCCACCTACAGGCGATGCCTTCGATATACAGGTAAATTCCGTGCTTTCCCGCATCCGGCCGCCGCAGTTCCCGGATTACAGCGTCCGGGTTGGAGCGGGGGAAATAAGCCGTTCGGGGAATTTTCAGAAAGCGGTCAACCAGGCCATCGAAACCTGTCACCGTAACAATGGCGGCAAAGTGGTGATACCGCCGGGAGAATACATTTGCGACGGCCCGATCCGGCTGCTTTCGAATGTGAACCTTCACCTGGAAAAAGGTGCGGCGATCCGCTTCGGAACCAATCCAACGGACTACCTGCCGGTGGTTAAAGTGCGATGGGAAGGAACCGTCTGCTATAATTA
>CAZAVR010000720.1:0-388 GCA_964488435.1 uncultured Cytophagales bacterium
AGAAGAATGTCCATATTTAAACGGTTTAGATGCCATGAAATTAGCAAAAAAAACAAGTTAGCCTCCTATATTTGCCGGATGAACGGTTGCAAGGCTGTTTTAATAGGGTAATTATTATACAATCCGGTTTTAAAAACTTTTGACCGGGTTTCTGATTCGGCTTTTCACTAAAATAAAAATATAAAATGTCAAAAGTACTCATTATCGGGGCTGGTGGAGTAGGTAGTGTTGTGGCTCACAAATGTGCCTTAAACAGCGACGTGTTCACGGAGATCCTGCTGGCCAGCAGGACCAAGTCAAAATGTGACAAGATCGCTGCGGAGATCAGGCAGATGCACGGTGTAGATATTCAGACCGCATCCCTCGACGCAGATATTGTAGCGGAGAC
>CAZAVR010000720.1:398-1968 GCA_964488435.1 uncultured Cytophagales bacterium
GTTTAACCCTGTGCTCGTGATCAATGTAGCTTTACCTTACCAGGATCTGGCTATCATGGATGCCTGTCTGGCTACCGGAGTGCATTACCTTGACACAGCAAATTATGAGCCCAAAGATGTAGCCAAGTTCGAGTACAGCTGGCAATGGGCCTACCAGGAGCGTTTTAAGGAAGCAGGTCTGATGGCGCTATTGGGTTGTGGCTTTGACCCGGGTGTAACCCAGGTATTTACTTCTTATGCCAATAAGCATCATTTTGACGAGATGCATTACCTCGACATCATCGACTGTAATGCCGGTGATCATGGAAAGGCCTTTGCTACCAATTTTAATCCCGAGATCAACATAAGAGAGATCACGCAGCCCGGCCGTTACTGGGAAAATGGCGCCTGGGTGGAAATCCCCGCCATGTCTATTCACAAGCCGATCAGTTACCCGGGTATAGGAGACCGCGAAAGCTATGTGCTGTATCACGAAGAGCTGGAGTCGTTGGTGAAGAACTTCCCGACGCTGAAACGCGCCCGTTTCTGGATGACGTTCGGGCAGCAGTACATTACCCACCTGAATGTATTGCAGAACGTTGGAATGACCAGTATCGCTCCTATCAAATTTCAGGGTCTGGATATAGTGCCGCTGGAATTTCTGAAGGCGGTATTACCTGCTCCGGATTCACTTGGCGAGAACTATCATGGACAAACGTCTATCGGTGTGCAGATCAAAGGTATCAAGGACGGAGAAGACAAGACCTACTATGTTTGGAACAACTGTGACCACGCGGAGTGCTACCGCGAAGTACGGGCGCAGGCTGTAAGTTATACCACCGGTGTTCCTGCTATGATCGGTGCCATGCTTATGCTGACCAATCCCGACTGGATGAAAGCCGGAGTGTGGAACTGCGAAGAGCTGAACCCGGATCCTTTTATGGAGAAACTGATTGTTCACGGGCTGCCATGGAACGAGCAGATCAACCAGCCTTTGCCGCACGAGTATCCGGCTTAAGGAGAAGTATAAAAGCAAAAAGAGCTATCCTGAAGGGTAGCTCTTTTTGCTTGAAACCGAATATAATTTTGATTTTTTTTTATTTTTGTATCTTGTGAGGTAAATATATTTCATTTACGGACTATTATTTTGTCTTCCTGTTATTCTGTTGAGCTATTTGGAATAATATTTGGTTTTTCATTTGGATGCGAGTCTGTCGCTTTGTGTCACCCTTTCAGGGTTTTGGGAGGTTTCTATTCATCCCTTGATTCTATGGTAAGTTGTTGGTAAAATATGATCCCCGGATTGTTGTCAAGCACGCAATTCCGGGGATTATATTTTTTGGCTGTCTACTTCACTACAATCATTTTCTTGTCCTTTTATAGGTTTTTGATACCAAATTCTTCCAGTGTAATCCGCCACCGAGAGCGTGGCTGCAAAACTTCGATCCATTGTGAAGCTTACAGTGAAACGCCCAGAGGTGGCCGGATTGGGGTGAACCAGCAAAGCATCACTGATCACCTCTACAGCGGGCTCGGCGATTTCAGGTTCTGAAACGCCTCCATTGCTGCTCGTAACACGCGCACCTGGACT
>CAZAVR010000721.1:0-1966 GCA_964488435.1 uncultured Cytophagales bacterium
CGCGATGAGCCTTCAGCTGACGACTTTGCGGACCTGGGAGCCTGGGCCAGACGTATCCAGGCCGTTGACAGCCAGCATCCCTGTTATTTAAATCTATTTCCCACTTATGCTTCTCTGGAGCAGTTGAAATCCAAGAGCTACCGGGATCATGTTCAGGATTTTATCAAGACCGTCCCGACGCCTATGATTTCCTTTGATCATTATCCGGTTACTTCCGTGAATGACAACCTCACTTTGCGTGATGATTTCTACGAAAATCTGGAAATCTTCTCTGATGAAGCGAAAAAAGCGGGCAAACCCTTCTGGGCCTTTTCTCTGGCTGTTGCCCACGATCCCTATCCTGTACCTGATCTTGCTCAAATGCGTCTCCAGATGTACAGTAACCTGGCTTACGGAGCGCAAGGTTTGCAGTACTTTACTTACTGGACACCCGGAAAGAATCCTCACTGGAATTTCCACCACGGACCAATAGGTCTGGACGGAAAAAGAACGGATGTATATGATAAAGTAAAAGAGCTTAACAAAGAGATCCGGACACTGACGCCGGTGTTCCTCGGCGGAAAAGTATTGAATGTTTTCCATACAGGTCATACGTTACCGGCGGGCACGACGAAATTGACTACGCTGCCTGCCAGGGTAAAAAAACTTGAAGTGACAGGAACGGGTAAGAATCTGAAGCAGACGGGTGCTGTAGTCTCTGAAATACAGAACGGCACGCGAAAATACCTGGTAATCGTCAACCGTGATTTTCAAAGACGTATGATACTGGACTTAGAATTGGATGAGGCTGTAAAACGAGTAACCAAGGAAGGGTACATATTGCCGGCGTCCCTTTATTCGACACGTCAGTACGTTGACCCGGGTGATATTCAGATCTATCAATTGGAATAGAGAGCTACTTACAGCCTCAGCCTATTGCCTAAAGCCTATTGCTTAAAGCCTGCAGGCAACTAGAGGAATCAATTCCTGTGACCGATCCGTTTTGGTTCTGTCACAGGATAAGTAATTTTAGAAACGCAGACCCAATGACAATCCACCTCTTATCCCTGCCCAAGGCCCGTCAACTTTAAGTGTCGCTCCCTGACTGTTCACCTGGGTTTCGTATTTAACGTAGGGTAGCTCAAAGTTTTCCAAGGCATAACTGACCTCTTCCTGCCAATCCTCACTGAGCGGAACTACAGACAGTGCTTCTACCGTGCCGTTTGCTTTTCCAAAAGAAGCTCCGATGATCCACCAATCGAGCGTTATACGGCTACCGAGATTAAACTGGGCACCCAGCATCAGCCCTCCTGAAATGCCACGAACGCTTCCATTCATAGGCAGAGATATGGTTGAGGTGCTTTCATCGTCTTCTGTTTTCTCAAATATAAAAGCAGGTGTTTTGATGCGGTGGGAGGCGAAACTCGCGTAAGGCGCGAGGTAGAATCCTCTTGTGCCTTTGCTTCCGGTATATATTCTAATTTCAGGAGTAATGACATTCGATGTCAGTTCCATGTTCCTGATGTTTTCAAAATCTGCCTGATCGTAGTCAAAGTGTTTTTCGAAGGATCTTTCAAAGCGGTCTACGAGCACTAAGTTCTGTCCGGGTATGCCCCGATAAGAAAGCGCCACTGAAATGCGTTTCCCAAGTGCTCTTTCATACTGGGCTGTGAGCCCTTTGAAAGCAAGAGACGTGAGGCTGACTTTTACTACATTTTTATATTTCAAACCCGGCGATTCGGATGAACGCTCTTTCTTTTCAGATTCCGGAGAGATCCCGTTGGAGGCATGAGTGAGTTGTGCGGTAAGAAGAAGAGAAAATACAGATAATCTGATTAAACTTATCATGGATGGTATGTTATGAGAATGGATGGTTAATAGAGGTAAATAAAAGGATTAATTCCGGAAGGCCAGAAAACAATTATTTCCGTCCGACAGCTGAAAATGCAGTCAGACGGAAATAAAGAAAGGTCTTACTTGCTTCTGT
>CAZAVR010000722.1:0-831 GCA_964488435.1 uncultured Cytophagales bacterium
GTATAATCAGCAGGCTATAATATTTGATAATATGCCATTTGAACTTGCTGCCGCCCAAACTTACATTCTCTCCAATGCCGCACCGACGTCAGATTTAAAAAAACTGGTATACGGCAATAATTCCCCTTGGCAGGGAAGTCTTGATGGTATTCGCGGATATTACGCGCAAGGGGATGATATTCTATTTGACGATGATTTTCTGGCTAATATACGTCTGCAACAAAACGTCGATTTAGATCCTATCTCGTTTGGCCCAGATGTTGAATTTCCTAGTGTATACGATGGAGTGGATGCGCATTCCATGGCAAGTCTGGCCATTCTATTATACGCCGATGTCACGGCAGGCGGCATAACTTATTGGAAGAACGCATCTAAATATTTTTGGCCTGTATTATATAATGATGATTTTTCCGAAAGCATTGGCTTTAGAAATTCATCAACATTGGCTGGCAGATATCATGATGAGGGAGATTTTTCTGGTATCATGAGGCAGCTTCTCGCCTACTCCGCAATCGACGAAGGCGGCACAACGCTTGCGGAGCAGCGTGCTGCGCGTCCTTTTGGGGATACGGGCATCCGGGCGCTGTATAACGATGCGAATGATTTCGGAAAAATTCTTTCTAATTCAAGCCATTCTACAAAAATTGACGAATATGCCGAAGAAATAACAAAAAGTTTTGTCCAGTTTTCCGGCACGCTTGCCTTGAAAAAGATACTGCATTCAAATTTTCAATCTGCCGATAATGGTGTTTTGTCCGTGTCCGGTTCTGGCAGCTCCGAAGTCTTGTCCATAAACTTCACCGAGTCTTTGTGGAAGATGGGGGAATCCAC
>CAZAVR010000722.1:841-1950 GCA_964488435.1 uncultured Cytophagales bacterium
GCGGCCGCAATGCGTGACATGTGGGGAAAATCTACGTCTGATGTTATCGAGCGGGTTTCGTTCTCTACAAGAGAAGGGAGTTTTATTTCCAACCTTGACAGTTTGCCATCTATCGCGGGCGTCAATGTTATAATTGGCGGAAACGGTATAGATAGCCTAAAAGGTACAAAGGGAAATGATTTGATCCTAGGTGGTGCGGGAAATGACTCCATAACCTATACTAGCGGGCTTGATATCATTGATGGTGGTGCTGGTATTGATACTTTGTCAATTTCCAATTTAACAAATTTGGTAAATGGTGCTGCGATTACTGTAGGCAGTTTTCAAAATGGACGCTATGGAGATAGCTTTGTTCAGAACGTTGAAAACATCTCTTTATCCGGAGCAGCTTACTTAAATGTAAAGCAAACTGGAACAACAATCGCTAATACTCTTACCACCGTTCCAGGACCGTTTGGCAGCTTTTCTATCCCCACTTTATATACAACGGCATCTTATCGAGAATCGCAAAGCTCTTTAGAGTTTAGAATCAATTATGATTCTGCGAACACCGTAAAAAATCTGCAAACAGGATTATTTGATAAATATAGCAGGGATTTCTCAATTATCGGTAGCAATCATGGCGATGTTTATATTCTAGGCGGAACAACAGGAGCTGGCGCTTCTAATTCCAATCTCCCTATTTTTACTGGTTCCGGGAATGACACTATTACTCTAGGGAATATAACCTTCAGCAACCAGCCAATCATTTACGGGGGCGGTGACGACATTGTAACAGGTATTAACCAGGGAACATCTAACTTTTTTAAAATGATACTTCCTTTTGGAGTGAGATTATCAGACTTGTCTTACACCAATGAAAATATGAGTCAGTATGAAACATTCAATCCTGAAGGAACGATGTATAATGCCGATGGTGTTGTACACATAGGTAGCATGGGTTCAGTCACTTTTACCGACTTAATACAATACTGGATAGATGCTGAAGGCATTCAGCAAAGAACCGAGCTCATAGGAAAGGTACATTTCGCCTATCTTCAGATGCCGACCGATCTTCTTCTTGTAAGTTTCTATGCTTGGCATGATTATCCCTCACTTCAAAGCACACC
>CAZAVR010000723.1:0-1948 GCA_964488435.1 uncultured Cytophagales bacterium
GATGGGGATTTTCTCCGTAACGAAGCACCTGATGCGGAAGTGCCTCAAAATGACGTAACCCGGCCGAAGTTCCTGCCTTATCCAGGTCTCTTCCCAAGAACCAGCTGTTAATAGCGCCATCATAATGAGAAGACACGCCAAATGCGGCAGTGGCAAATCGACGGCGTTCCTCAAGCGTGGTCTCACAGCCGGAAGCGCTCAACACAGAAAGCACATCATCATATTGCGAGCGGCTGGAAACGATCAAAGTATCGGCAAAATTTTTGGCTGCCGCTCTGATAAGGGATATTCCGCCGATATCTATTTTTTCGATTATGTCTTCTTCACCGGCTCCCGAAGCGATGGTCTCCTCAAATGGATAAAGATCGACTATCACCAGGTCAAGCGACGGTATGTTAAATTCCGCTGCTTGTGCCAGATCTCCAGGATGATCCCTTCTGTAAAGGATCCCTCCAAATACCGCAGGGTGAAGTGTTTTAACCCTGCCTCCAAAAATCGAAGGATATCCGGTGAGCGTCTCCACCGCCGTAACCGGTATACCAAGCTCTTCAATGAAAGTTTGGGTACCGCCTGTTGAATACAGTTTAACATCATTTTGATGCAACAATTTCACTATAGGCTCCAGTCCCTCCTTATAATATACGGATATAAGAGCCGATTCGATCTTTTTTGACATGAGATTTAAAAATACAACGCTATTTGAAGTGCGAAATTAGCAAATAATAATCTATTCTCTTTTAGAATCTAAAATTGAAAGTATATGAATTGGTTAGAAGAAAATACTCCGAAAAAGTAGGTCAGGAATACCGTGGCCACGAAAATCAGACAAAAAACCACAGTATTTCCCGTTGGAATTTTGAGAAAAAACTTCTCTTTAACAAGCAAAAATACAATCAACACCAGACAAAACCACATCTCCAACTGGTTCATTGGACTGTGTATGAGATCACTCGGTGAGAGTGTCAGAATTTTGCCTATGATCATAAAAGCATTCTCTACAGGTGCCTTGTGATTTCTAAAAAACACCCAGGCCAGTGTGACCAGGACAAAAGTCGCGAGAACATGAAGATAATGAACCCATCCTGTAGCTGGAATCTGTACCCCTCTCCGAGCCATCCATTTGCTGTTCCAACCGCTGAAGATACTGAAGATGCCATGAAGAGCCCCCCATATCACATAGTTCCAACTCGCTCCATGCCATAACCCGCTCGCGAGAAATACAACAAAAAGATTGAACTGCCTTCTGGCTTCTCCCTTCCGGTTGCCCCCCAGTGGAATATACAGATAATCTTTAAACCAGGTAGAAAGTGAAATGTGCCATCTCGACCAAAACTCCGAAATGGAAGCTGATTGATAAGGGCGATCAAAGTTATCCATCAATTTAAATCCCATCACTCTGGCAGCACCGATAGCTATATCAGAATAACCCGAAAAATCACAGTAAATCTGAAATGAAAAAAAGACGGTTGCTATGAGGAGTGTAAGGCCATTTTCATCCGCGGGATTATGGTAAGCAGCGTCTACCATCATTACCAAACGATCGGCTATCACAATTTTCTTAAACATCCCGAAAGCCATTTGCATAATTCCTTCCTTAACCTGCTCCAAGTCAAACTTAAAAAAAGAATGAAACTGTTGAAGCATATTTTGAGGACGTTCAATCGGCCCGGCTACCAACTGCGGGTAAAACATTACATACAGCGCATAAATACCAAAATGCCTTTCCGCTTTTTGCTTGCCTCTGTAGACCTCAATGGTATAGCTCATGGCTTGAAAGGTGTGAAAGGAGAGTCCAATCGGCAATATCACCTGGCCGGCTCCGTTCAACATCCACTCCGAGACAGAAGCAGGGAGTAGTCTGCTCAACTCAGGGACAACCCCTCGGTAGCCCACCCACCTCAGGAGATCATCCAGACTTTCTCCGAAAAAATCAAAATATTTGAAAAAC
>CAZAVR010000724.1:0-1934 GCA_964488435.1 uncultured Cytophagales bacterium
ATTTATCGTTTTAGGATTGGGGAATTTTGGCCGGGCACTGGCGGTGAGGCTTACCGAACTTGGCCATGAAGTGATCGGGGTGGATAATAACATGCAAAAAGTCAACAAGCTCAAAGAAAAAATCACGCATACGGTCTGTATGGACTGCACCGACCGGGAAGCAGTATCAGCCCTCCCTTTAAAAGACGCCAATGCGGTTGTGGTTGCCATCGGGGAAGATGAGGCATCCTCCCTGCTGACAACAGCGCTTCTCAAACAACTGAAAATCAAACGTATTATCGGGCGGGTCGTTTCCGATCTTCAAAAAACGGTGATGGAAGCGATGGCAATTGACGACTATATCCTCCCGGAAGAAGAATCGGCAGAAAGGCTTGCCGTCCGTCTAACTGATTCTTCCATCATCGATTCTTTTAAAGTCTCGGAGCGGTTCAGCATCATTGAAGTCGTTGCTCCTGAAAAGTTCGAGGGGATGACGATCCGGGAAGCCAATATTACCCCCGACTACGAGGTGATCGTACTTACGATCCTGACGCTTTTTAAAGGCAGTGAAGATGGTATTACCAAGACTTACCGGAATGCCAGGGGGATCGCCACTCCGGAAACGGTCATCCGGCATGGAGACGTGCTCGTTCTGTTTGGAGAGCTTGTCAATATCAACCGGATGCTGCAGGATGCCAAATAAGACCCCGGTTACAAGATTCTTCCTTTTGCATATTAGGCTTTGGAAAAAGTTAAATACCGGGTAGTGCTAAAGAAGTACCCCTCTTTTTTCTGAGCCTCTCTAGGCGCTCAAATTTTACGCCTTCATCCACCGTGCAAGGTACATAATTTAAAAAATGGCCTTTAAAGTTCAGCAAGCAGATATTTTCCTAATTTAGCTGTGTGACAAAGAAGTATTATGGGAGTATTGAATAGTACAACAATGGGTGGTTTTACCAATCAGCTTTGGCAGGACATCAGCCCTATCTTTAACTCGATTTTAGATCACGGATTTGTTAACGGTATACAAACAGGCAGGCTATCAATGTCGAGCTTTCAGTATTACATTCAGCAGGATGCAATATATCTTGCCGAATATGCCAGGGCATTGAATCAGTTAGCGGCAAGGTCTAATGATCCGGAAGCAATGCTCAAATTTATGCAGTTTGCCCAGGACACAATCAGAATCGAACGTGCTTTGCACGATACGTATTTTAGTCAGTATGGAATTGAAGCCGGAAAATCAAAAATGCCTGCTTGCTTTGCCTATACGAATTATTTATTGGCAACTACCGCGCACCAACCATTATCAGTTGGAGTAGCCGCACTGTTACCTTGCTATTGGATCTACCCGGAAGTGGGTAAGCATATTTATAAAAAAGCGGCTGGCCAAAATCCCTATCAGGCGTGGATTGACACCTACGCCGGCTATGTGTTCGAAGAGTCGGTTAATGAAATGCTTCTGTTAACAGAAACGCTTGCTCAACAGGCCAGTTCCTCTGAAAGGCGAGCCATGCAAGAAGCGTTTCGCATATCTAGTAGAATGGAATGGTATTTCTGGAATGACGCTTATCATCACAATAATTGGATTCTTTAAGAAAGAGAAACTTCAAACAGTTCTAGTACCGGAGAGCAAAGATTGAGCATTGAGAGACGGGGAAAGTGTCTGGTCTAAAAAATCTTTGGACTGAGTTTTTTTTACATCGAAACCTTAAGAAGACATCGAACTCTGGAAAAAATGCCATAAAGATGCTGTGAGGCAGGTTTTTCTGACAATCTCACAAGACAATCTAAAAATTGTGTTTACAAAAATCGAACTCCAGACGGCAATACGACAACAATCTGGTTCACAGATTTTTATGGGCACAAAAAAGGAGACAACCACTATTTAGTGTCTCCTTAAGTGGGAGTTGAGGGATTCGAACCCCCGACCCTCTGCTTGTAAGGCAGATGCT
>CAZAVR010000725.1:0-1933 GCA_964488435.1 uncultured Cytophagales bacterium
TTTGGTTAGATCGTTACCAGTTCCCCATCCTGTTGCCTGGCTTAAAGAACCCAGGTACGCAGGATTTTTTGGACCCAATGCCTGTATACCCGTTCTCATGAAATAAATCCAGTCACGGCCTGAGAGAAATTCATAATACTTACCTGATCGGGAAATAGTCCGGTCAACGGAGTATACTATACGACTCTTTCCGACCTTTCCCCCTTTGGTTGTAACCAGTACCACACCATTTGACCCGCGCGCACCATAAATGGAGGTAGAGGCCGCATCCTTCAACACCTGCATGGATTCAATTTCATCCTGATTGATGTCAGCAAGATTAGGCTTTATCACACCGTCAATTATAAATAACGGAGCTGCTCCATTGGGACTATTGATGGACGTTCCACCCCGTATAACAATCGTAGGATTACTACCGGGCTGACCCGATGATCTTTGCACGGTTACTCCTGAAACAGTGCCCTGAAGGGCATCACCGACGTTGGACAGCGGCACCGACTCCAATACCTTCTTATCCAGTTTTGTGATTGAAGTTGTCAGAGTTGAGCGGGATTGTGTCCCGAAGCCGATCACAACGGCCTCATCCAAAATAGCAGCGTCCTGCTGAAGCGCCACGTTGATCCTTGACTGACTCCCCACTAACTGCTCGGTGGTTTTGTACCCTATAAAACTAAAAATAAGTGTCTGCCCGGAGTCGGCCTCTATCGTATAGTTCCCTTCATTATCCGTAATTACACCTCGCTGTGTCCCTTTCACCACTATACTCACCCCTGCCAGCGGTTCCCCTTCGTCAGTAATTTTCCCGCTGACCGTCCTATCCTCTTCCTTCATCAATACCGTTACATCCGGTTCCCTGGCATGCGTCCCGGAGGACTGAGTGCTTGCTCTCTTCAGCAAAATCCTGTCATCTGCGACAGTAAAATCTACAGAAAGAAGTGAAAGAAATTCCCTCAGTACGTTGTCCAATTTCCTGTTTGTGGCATGCAGCGTTATTTTTTGCCGCATATCAATCGCACTCGAACTGTAGATAAAACGGACGTTAGCCTGCTCTTCAATCAAAGAAAGTACCTTCATCAAACGAAGATTTTCTGCCTGAATTGAAATCCTTCTGTCAAGTACATTCTGCCCGGTTGTTTTATGGGCATGTGCTACCCCACAAAATATTACTAACAGCACCAGCTGCAGGGAAGAGATTTTCATAGTTTTCCAAACCCATAATGGGATCTGTAATTTTTTGTTCATAATTTAGCAAGGTTTAAGGTTGCGAGACTCTAAAACAGGTGTACACCGCTACCCGGATCGATTAATCCGGGCAACAAACTCAAATTGACGTTTGAGCGTACATAACAGACCGGTAATGTAGCAGCATTACCGGTTTTTTTGCAGTTTGGTTAGTAGGTCATTTTTTCATATTATCAGGATAAAGGTTAAAAAAACGATTTATATTGATTAGCGACCATGGCAGCTCTCCCCATTAACAAAGACGGTAGTTCCTCTGACCTCGTAACGGGCACCTAGCACCTCGCATATAAAATCCAGCTGGCGGTACAGATCCAGTCCATTCAGATCTCCCGTAAATACACAATGGCTCAATACAGGGTTTCCTATAATTATATCAACCCTGTACGCCCGTTGCATCACCTTCAGTAATTCTGCCAGAGGGATCTCTTTGAAAGCAAAATCGGGCATTTTATCATCCGGAACGATGATTTGGGGCGCATCCGTTAGATCGTGCCTGAGTGTATTCAGTTCAGTGTTGTAGGTTACTTTCTGATTAGGGGTCGCAATGACTCCATTTCGCTTTCTGGTATCACCTTCGCTACCGGTATATACGGATACTTTACCCGTTATCACCGACACTTCGATGGTATTTTTTTCCTTCTCAGGCCTGATACGAAAGCTCGTTCCCAGCACCTCGGTTACAAGCTCCCCG
>CAZAVR010000726.1:0-1918 GCA_964488435.1 uncultured Cytophagales bacterium
ATACAGAACAGCGGCGCGTTGCTAGGGTATACGCAAACGACAGGTGGAATCAGTGTCTCTTTCAACCATAATTTTAACCGGTTGGGCGGGGCCGGAAAGATGACACCGCCGGTACTGCCCGTTTTGCCTTTGCAGCTGGATACGATAAGAATCGATACCACAGACAGACGAAATCTCACAGGAAAACTCAATCTGCAAAAATAGCCCGGATGCGGATACGACCGAGTGCCGGATTTATATGGAATGTGGCGTAATTGCGCGTACCCCGGCGTGGGATACTGTGATCAAAGCCCGGACAGGCCGTCAGGTTCGAGTTTGGCGCGAAGTCCCAGTTCGATCACCTCCATATTGTGAATTTTGCGCTGATCTAGCTCAAAACGGATAAGGGTCCTCATTTTGTGAAATCCGTGGATACCGGCCGCGCCGGGATTAATGTAAAGCATGTGATGAAGACGTGGATCTTTCACTACCCGCAATATGTGAGAGTGACCACATATAAATATATCCGGTGGGGATGTAGCCAGCCGGGTTTTAACGGCAGGGTTATATCGGGGCGGGGCTCCTCCGATATGGGTCATCCAAATGCTGAAACCCTCGATTTCAAAAAAGAGATTCTCTTTCGTTCTGGATCGGATTTCTTTGCCGTCGATGTTTCCATAAACCGTTCTGAGTGGTTTGAAATTTTCAAGATCATCCAGGATGCTCTCGCTGCCTAAGTCACCTGCATGCCAGACTTCATCACAGTGTTCAAAATATTTAAAAATGGCTGGATCAAGGAAACCATGCGTATCCGACAATAGGCCAATTTTCATTTCAAGTGGATTAATTGATAATGGGAAGCGTTACATGCCTTTGACCTTCATACTGAGGCCATATACTGCCGCGCCGGAAGTAATAAAAAGGAGTTTTTTGTTTTTTCCGCCAAAGCAAACATTGGATGTCCATTGGCTTCCGACGGGTATGTTACCTATTTTGTCACCGTTTTTATTGTAAACAGTCACGCCACGGCCTGTCAAATAAAGGTTACCTTTTGCGTCCAGCGTCATTCCATCCGAACCCTGATTCACAAACAGTCTACGGTTACTGATCTTACCGGCATCTTCAATATCATAAACATAGGTTTTATTGGCACCTATGTCGGCAACGAATAACTTTTTTCCGTCTTTGGATCCGATGATTCCGTTTGGTTTCCTGAGCAGGCTATCTGCTTTGATAAGTAATTCCTGGTCAGGCGTCAGGTAGTAGACATGCTGCCCGTCCTGCTGCATCGCCGGATCGCGGGACCAGTAAGCGCGCTTATACAACGGATCAGTGAAGTAAATTCCCCCTGAACGATCCACCCAAACATCATTCGGACCATTTAGCAGCTTTCCCGCGAAATGATGGACGAGTACTTTGAATGCACCATTTGAATCAAAGACAACAAGTTCATTGTTTTCGTCGGCACAGGCAATAAGCCTGTTCTTCCTGTCAAAATACATTCCGTTTGCCCGTCCTGCTTTGGTGGAGAATGTGGTAATATCTCCTGTTTTAGCCCACCAAATGAGTATTCGGTTGGTAGGTTGGTCAGTGAAATAGATATTCCCTTTTTTGTCGGCAACAGGCCCTTCTGTAAATTCAAATCCATCTCCGAGCTTTCTAAGGGTGGTGTCACGGACAAGCGAAGACATATTGCCGGAGATTTGCGCATGCACAGGATGTCCGCAGAGGAGAACGACTATGGCACCAAGAATGAAAACAATGCGAAACATAAAATGGTAAGCGGTGATGAGGTGCAGCGTTGACTGGAGAACGAGCTCCATCAGCTCAACGCGTCCTTTAATAATTTTAAAGTTCTTTCCCAGGCCAGCCTGGCTGCTTCCGGATGATATCTGGCCGCTGAGCCGTCATTTAAAAAAGCATGCTGCGCACCTTTATA
>CAZAVR010000727.1:0-1906 GCA_964488435.1 uncultured Cytophagales bacterium
AAAGCCTGCTCGTTTTCCCCTGTCTGTACAGCCATGATCGTGTTATTTTATCCGTTATTACCTAAATTCTTTCTCTTCTTCTTTTTCCTTCTCCGTTTCAACTGGTTTGGTACATAGTCGGAAGCCGGTTCGGGCTGCATGAGGGCATCCACCGGATTCCCCATCGCTGTTGAAATTGATAGGGGCTGGCGGTCATTTCCTATAGTCCTAATTTCTGCCGCAGTGGATTGCGGATATATCCCGGCAGGTTTATTCAGAATTGGATGCAGCGACTGCAAATTCTGCTCTGAAACCCTTTCCTGTGAACACCTTTCCTGTATGGCTTTGGCACTGTACTGCTTGCCTAAAGCACTGCCATTGAATACGCTTTTGGTTTTGTGATCCACATAAGTGATCCCGTAGATCTGCCCGGCGTCACTTTGCCTTAGTACGGTAGAGATTCCCTGCTTTTCTAAAATAACTGCCAGCTCCTGAACCGATGGTATTGGCCTACCCATCAGGGCCATGTCCACCGCATTCCTGATTCTGGCTTTAACTGGTTGACGCTTGACCTCATTTGCGGCATACTTTGTTTCCAGGTATTTTATAGTAGGCTTGTTGTAAAAGTCACTGGCTTTGATGGGAACACCTACCGGTTTGCCATGTTCATCCAGGATACGGTATACCAGTCCGCCACCCAGGTATATCCTTGAGTTTTCGCTCCCCCTGTCAGCTCTGACGTTATACAAACCCAGCACGGCATTCAATTCCGGCAGGCTGGTGTAGCGGTACTTTTCAAGAACCGTATCCAGCACATTGGTGATGGCTCTTTTTGTGGCCGACCGGCCGTATTGTACCTTACGGATATCTACCGGTTTCAGCCGGAAAGCTTCATGTCTGGCCCGGTCATCGGCTACCACCAGACCGAACATTTTTTCAATTTCTTTACGGGCCGGTTCTGACTTACGGATACCCAAATGATGAAGGTCGATCCGGCTTCCGTCCGGCTGAATGTTGGTGCTCAGCACGTGACAATGAGGATGTCCCGCGTCGTAATGGCGATAAACCAGAAAAGGCTGTTCTCCAAAGCCTAATTTATCCATGTAAGCTTTGGCGATATCCAATAGTTTTTCATTAGGTAATCCGCTTTCTGACGGATCAAAATTGAGCGAAATATGAAGGCTATTCCGCTTCACATTTTCGTTCAGCCCCATTCTTTTCAAGAGAAAATCCAGCTTTATTTTCAGGCTCATTTCGCTGGCGTTGAGCGGGTAATTTTCAGCCCCGATACACTCGGCTACACCTTCCTTTACCTTGTTCTCATTATAGTTGAAAATCCGGTGCATGGAGTGGCTGACTTTGATTACTGCAACCATATTTCCACCATTTTTCTGATGTTGTTTCTGACCTCATCCAGCTTGTTTTGAAGCGTCCTTCTTTCCAGCTCATAGGTGACAACCCAGGCTTTGAACTCGGGGATCTGCTGAAGCGTGTGCAGCTTTTTTACCGCCTGGTTGAAGTTGTTTCCGAGCCCATTGAGCTCGTTTCGGAGCCGGGTCAACTCTGCCATAACGTCATCCTGGGACTTATTGCGGTAGGTGGTTACCACCGGCTTTTCAAAGAGGCTTCTGCGGACGTAGTCGCTTAGCTTGCGGCAGGTGGAGGCCTTCCATTTCTTCTCAATGGTGGCATACTCACGGGGCGTTAACCGCAGCCCGATGATGCGTGTCCGGTTTGATTTTTCTTCCTTCATCACAGTTCTTTCTCACGTTATCAAACTCAAAAATTCATAAAAGAAGCCCCGGGTACGAGTTCCGAGTAAGAGCCGTCTAGGCGACCCCGCCAGATCCGGTTGTTAAACAACCGTTCATCTGGCCGATTGCAGGAACGTTGCAATCTGGCAGCCCTTTCCATGTCTCCAAGACTA
>CAZAVR010000728.1:0-1904 GCA_964488435.1 uncultured Cytophagales bacterium
GGAGAAGATGCAATTGACCAATCAGGGTAAATTTATGCATTGTCTGCCTGTGAGATAAAATTCTTCATGTATGGATGACAGGCTGTTACTGTACCAGGTATGCTTAGGATGCGAAACTACTAATTTCTGTATTCAATGCCTCTAAAAATTTATTAGCCTCCTCCTTACCTATTGCGAGGGACGGCAACAGACGAATGGTGTTAGCTCCTGCTACACCTGTAAAAAGATGATGTTCAAAAAGCAATTTATTTCTCAGCTCCTTCACCGGAAAATCGTACTCTATACCGATCATCAGGCCCCGTCCTCTCAGCTCTTTGTATCCACCTATCTGAGAAATACCCGTCATGAGATAATTTCCCATCTTCCCGGCATTCTCTATCAGGTTTTCATTTTTAATAACATCCAGCACCGCCAGTCCTGCCGTGCAAGCCAGATGATTCCCTCCGAAAGTAGTACCCAACAAGCCGTAACTCGCCTTAAACAATGGTGAAATCAAGACGCCGCCGATAGGAAATCCATTGCCCATACCCTTGGCCATTGTGATCAGATCCGGTTCAATCCCACTAAATTGGTGCGAAAAAAACTCGCCCGATCTTCCGTAACCACACTGCACACTATCCAGTATAAGAATGGCTCCGGTTTCATTACATCTACGGCGAAGGGTTTGTAAAAAACTATCAGAACACACCTGTATGCCGCCCACCCCCTGGATTCCTTCCACAATGACTGCACAAATTTCATCTGTTATGCCTTTTTCCGCCTCGTCGACATCATTGAAAGGCAGAAAAGTAACGTGCTCCGAGTAATTGACAGGTGCCACTATAGACGGATTGTCCGTAACGGCCACTGCGCCGGCTGTCCGGCCATGAAAAGAATTACTAAAAGCGATCACCTTCTTTCTTCCGTTATGGAAAGACGCCAGCTTCAAAGCATTTTCATTAGCTTCTGCTCCTGAATTTACCAGGAATAAGGAATAATCCGCATGTCCCGACATTTCTCCCAGGCGCTCCGCGAGCTTTTCCTGTGCCGAAATCTTCACGGAGTTGGAATAGAACCCGATCTGACCAAGCTGGCGTGTGAGCTCAGCCACATAGTGCGGATGGCTGTGCCCTATGGAGATTACCGCATGACCTCCGTAAAGATCAAGATAGCGGGTTCCGTTCTTATCCCAGAGATAGCTCCCCTGCGCTTTTACAGGTTCTATATTGTAAAGTGGGTATACGTCGAATAGTTGTGACATGGCGGTAAATTTTAATTATCTGCTTAGAAATAAGGGGCCTTCAATTTCAAACCGGCTGTTTCCGGGAAGCCAAACAAAAGATTCATATTTTGTACGGCCTGACCCGACGCCCCTTTTGTAAGGTTATCGATCACTGAGGTAATCAGTAGCTTTCCATCCTGTTTCTCCAGGTGAAGCAATACTTTGTTGGTATTGACAATCTGTTTGAGATCTACGGGTGTTTCGCTGACATGCGTAAAGGGATGCTCCGCATAATACGAGGTATACAACTCCTTCGCCTCTTCAAGCGACCCTTCATACCGGGTATACACATTGGCTATAATACCCCTGGTAAAATCTCCCCGGTACGGAATAAAGCTGATCCCGGAAACAAACGACGACTGGAGTAAGCCGAGTGTCATTTTAATTTCCTTCAGGTGCTGATGGGTAAAAGCCTTGTAAATCGACATATTGTTATTCCGCCAGCTAAAATGGGTGGTAGGACTTAGTGCCTGTCCCGCACCGGTACTGCCTGTGACCGCGCTGACATGGATCTCCTCTTTGATCAACCCGGCAGCAGCCAGCGGCAAAAGAGCCAGTTCTATCGCGGTAGCAAAACACCCCGGATTAGCTATCCTTCCGGCCTGCCTGATTTGCGTCCGCTGTAATTCGGGGAGTCCGTAAA
>CAZAVR010000729.1:0-1899 GCA_964488435.1 uncultured Cytophagales bacterium
GCCCGAGTGGTTGAAGGGGCTACCCTGGAAAGGTAGTATGTGGGTAACTGCATCGAGGGTTCGAATCCCTTCCTCTCTGCGGATAATCAAATCAAAAAGCATCAAAAGCCTGTAAATGAACGATTTACAGGCTTTTTTAATGCTCGTCGTCCATCAAATTGTTCCTGAATACCCAAATTTTTGGTGAGCAATCCGGTGAGCAGTTAACAGAGCTAAAAAGTGCTCACCAGAATTGATGTAATTACTTGTTATACAGGTAGTTCGTTTGCTAAACATCTTGTTTGTCGAAGGCTGCATTCTTATTTTTATTCACTTAAAAAACGAATGTCATGCTTGCAAAAACTTTCACGTTGCTCTTTTACTTAAAGAAGCGAAGCAACTACATCAAGGGTAAGTTACCCATTTATTTACGCGTTACGGTTGATGGTCAGCGGTTTGAACTGGCTACTAAAAGGTATTGCGATCCGGAAAAATGGAATACGGCTTCCGGAAAGCAGAACGGAAGCCGCGAGGAGGCCAGGTTGCTTAATACTTATCTTGAGACCATGCAGGCCAAAGTTTTCGAGGTCCGCAGGCAGTTGATCGAGGCGAATACCGAAATAACAGCCGAGGCCGTAAAAGCCAAACTTAGCGGAGCAGGCGACAAGCCGAATTTAATTCTTGAGATTTTCCAGGCACACAATGATCAGGTATCGAAACTGATAGGTATCGATTACGCCCGGGGTACGCTAAAACGGTATGAAACTTCCCTTGCCCATACCAGGAAGTTTATTCAATGGAAGTACAATGCAGACGACCTGGATATTAACAAGTTAGACTACGATTTTATATCAGACTATGAGTTTTGGCTCAAAACGATCCGGAAATGTGACCATAATACTTCAATGAAGTACCTGGCTAATTTCAAAAAAATCGTATTGATCTGCGTCAAAAAAGGTTGGTTGGTTAGGAACCCCTTTTATGCTTATAAAATGAGTAAACGGGAGGTTGACCGGCAGGCGCTCACCCAAGCGGAACTTACCAGGGTTTCAACAAAGGAATTCGGTACGGGGCGCCTGGCCCATGTCAGGGATATTTTTGTTTTCTGCTGCTATACAGGTCTTGCCTATGCAGATGTGTACAAGCTTAAACGGTCGGAAGTGATTGAAGGAATTGACGGCGGAGATTGGATTACGATCAAACGCCAAAAAACGGATAGCCCATCCAGGGTCCCTCTGCTACCGCCGGCGCTTGCTATAATTAAAAAGTATGAGGATCACCCTCAGGTATTTGACCAGGATCGGCTGCTTCCTGTATTATCGAATCAAAAGATGAATGCCTATCTTAAGGAAATAGCTGACCTTTGCGGCATCGACAAAGTCATTACCTTCCATTTGGCCAGGCATACTTTTGCTACTACCGTTACGCTTTCAAACGGGGTACCCATCGAAAGCGTATCGAAAATGCTTGGTCATTCCAATATCCGCACAACCCAGATGTATGCAAAAGTTATTGACAGAAAGATTTCTGAAGATATGAAGAAGATCAAAGCCCTGTATTCTTGAAGGTTGGGCAGATAACGAAGGGGAGGTGGCCTGGCCTCACCTCCCCTTTAAAAACACTCTTGTACCCTGATAGTAGTCATAGGTCGGATGGTAGTCGATGTATCCGAATGCCACCAGGTCTTTGATACATTTATGATAAGTGGCGATGCTTTTGAAACGGGCCAATTGCATCACCTGTCGCCTGGAGATGACAATTGGATTTTCCCTGTTATTCTGGTTCCACAAATAGAGAAATACCATGTACATGCCCAAATGCCAGACCGTTACACGTCGATCCAGCCAGATTTTAGTGACATCAGCACCGTTTTTCACCAGTTCCATGCTGTTAGGTCTGATTTTTAAAGAGCATGGACTC
>CAZAVR010000730.1:0-1887 GCA_964488435.1 uncultured Cytophagales bacterium
TGTTAAGACTCATCTGTCTTACCTTTTTTGCCGGTATTATTTACCGGGACGCGTGCGCTCAAGCCGTGTTAACAACGGGCCACTTTTTGATAGAAGACCGGCCGGAAAATGCCCTGATCATTTGCAACCAGGTGCCTTCCTCCTCTCTTGCTCCATTCAGTACCATCCAACTTGGCAGCGAAGTGTTTGACTTCTCGTCAGTACAGCCAGCTTTGGTAAAGGCGCAGTCCTATGTGGTGACCCGGCGGACGGATTCAAAAGTATTTTCTCTTTGGTTTTCGGAAGCGCCGCTGGTTCACATTGCAGTTCAGGGCGGGGTGGGATCATTGAGTCCTGATCTCAAGAACGAGGAGCCGGGGCAGATACAGATTACTGATCTGACAGGGGCTACGTATTCATCGATGGTGGGGGTTCGTCTCAGGGGCAATATTTCGATCTACTGGCCCAAAAAATCTTACCGTGTACAACTCCGGGAGGCGGATGGCAGTGCGCAGGGGTGGTCGCATAAGGATGAATCATTGTTAGGAATGCGGTCCGATAAGCGGTGGTTGCTGCTTTCTATGTATAACGAAAGATTGCGGTTAAACAATCGTATTTCTCATCAGCTTTGGATGGACATGCATAAGCTGTATTACCAGGCTCAGGAACCCGATGCAAAGTCCACTATCTCCACAAAGTATGTCAATGTTTTTATTGATAATCGTTACCGGGGTATTTTTCTTTTTACGGAGAACACGGACCGCAAGCAATTGAAACTGAAAAAAACGGGAGATGGTGGGGAGATCAGGGGAGAACTTTACAAGGGCGAAGACAATGGTGTTCCGAATCAGTTTGGAGCCATACCTGATTCCACTATCGGCGATACCTGGGCCGCATGGGAACTCGAATATCCGGACCAGACCAACTGGGGGGGGATGGTGAAACTGGCGCATTTTGTACAGAATTCTCCTAATGAGGATTTTATCAATTCGGCGGGCAATTGGTTAAGGCTGGATAATCTGAGCGATTATCTTTTGTTTGGCAATTTGCTGCGTGCCGGCGATAACTGGGGTAAAAACCTGTTTATGGCTCGCTATAAGGAGGGAGAGCCTTATTTTTATGGGGTCTGGGATCTGGATGGTACCTGGGGTTACACCTGGAATGCTTATAGAAATTCCACTACCAACGACCTCCTTAAAAATAATTTGTTTAATCGGGTGATCTCTCTGAATCCGAATTCGTTCAAGCACAAGACGGCTACACGCTGGTTTTCGCTGCGGTCCGGGCTATTGTCTGAAAGTAACCTCCTGGCACGGTTCGATACAGAGTATAATTATCTGAAAAACAATGGCATGTATGCCCTGGAAGATATCGCAAAGAGTCGTCTGAGTATAGATCCCAATCAGTCCGAGTGGCTTTCCTACGGAGAGGACGAGCTTAACTATTCGAAGCAGTGGATCCGGGACCGGTTGGCCTGGATGGATACCTATTTTCAGGATTGGATAGATACGACGCTTCCGGCATTGCTTACTGATTTCAAAGGGCAGGAAAACGAAGAAGGTGTACATCTTTCATGGCGCACCATTCAGGAAAAAGAGGTAGAGCGTTTCGCCGTTATGAAAAGTCAGGATGCCGTAAACTGGACCGAGATCGGTTCTGTCGATGCTGCCGGCGATTCGGGAGACGAAAGAAAATATAATTACCAGGATCCCGGCAGGAGGTCGGTCGCGACGTATTACCGGCTGAAAATTATCGATGTGGATGGTTCGTTTGAATTCAGCAGGATGGTGAGCATATTGCCGGCTGGCCGGCCCGCACTGGTTTACCCCAATCCTTCACTTGACAAGGTAAATGTAACAACGAGGGAGGGGAAGAAAATTGAACGGGTTGAATTTATCAATGCCGTAG
>CAZAVR010000731.1:0-1886 GCA_964488435.1 uncultured Cytophagales bacterium
TGTTTCAGAGAAGGGCTGTCTCCCTTCGTCACACTCCAGAACTCTACCCCGCCGGTACGGTTTCCATAGTCGATATACTCAAAAACGGAGACCGCTATATTAGATCCGTCCTTATCGAAGGCGACACTTTGCGGTAAGATACCGTTAACAGGATAAGCTGCTACTTTAGTAGCGCCGTCTCCCGCTACCTTAAACAAGGTAAGCTGACTGCCTGTGCCGGCACTGGCATCTGTCCAGGGCGCGATGCTTTTACCAGCACTCGGTACTACCAGGAGCGTACCATCAGGGCTAAAGCTAAATGCGCCGGGATTTACTCCCACCGGGGTTCTGTTCCCTACTTTGTGTTCACCTGCTCCGTCCATTGAAAAGGCGATCGAAACCAGTTCGCCTTCTGCTTCTGATTTCCCGGGTTGTCCTTTCGAATCAATTACCAGGTAGTTTTTCCCATCGGGGGAGAAGCGACCGAACGAAGGTCTGTCTCCTGCTTTTACCGGCTTACCCACCGTTTCAATATTTTTAAGCTTATTATTCTCACGTAGTATCTTGAAAAGTACCACTTCTCCGGAGGGTTCCAGTGTGCCCGCTACAAAATCTCCTGAGGGATGAAAGGTAACATCTGAGAGATTCAGTGTCGAATCAATTTGTATGGGGAGTGGTACCAGGCGCGTAGGCTTACCTTCCTGATCTGTTTCCATGAAGACAAGCTTCTTGCCGGGTTCTTTCGTAGCAATGATCAATTCGTTTTTGTAGATGTCAATGGCGCTCGGATTTTTTCCGACGGCAAAGGCAAACTTAACTTTAGGGTTAGCCGGATTGATAATATCTACTACGTTTAACTTAGCTCCCATAGGCGTTCCCGCCCATAGATCCTTTATCTCTGACACAGCATCATCAGGCTTCAGATAGGACTCTAGTACAAAAGCAAGTCCGCCGTTTACGGGTACTGCGATGCTATTTGCATTAGGAAGCACTGAGTTTTGAATGATCGCCGTTCCTATAGATTTGTCCCTGGTGAGGGGAAATTTTACAGAGGTTAATTTGTCCTTAGCGGTATTGTCGCGCAAAAGTTTGCCGTCAGACAGGGCGGATGCAGACAAATCGGCATCAGAAATCACCACTAATCCTCTGGCGTTAAATGTCACAGGTGATTGAGAAAAAGCCGGAATGAAGCCTAAAACTGCCAATCCCGTCATCAGAACGTGTTTTTTCATACTAAATGAATGATTAAATTAAAGTAAAGTTAAGAATAGATTTTAACTGTACGAATGGGTAACGTCAAACGCAATATAGGCCCATTGCATTCAAAAAGTCAAATTTTATTCGTTAAACCTCATATTGGGCTTTCAGTGCCTGAGGTCCCTTAGCAGCTTATTGGAGAAGAGAAATTCGTTAAGTTCCGGAAGTCCTGATTGTGTGATATCGTGATGGTCTCCTTCCCATATTTTTTTCCCCTGATAGAGAAAAATGATGTTCTGACCTATTTCCATTACCGAATTCATATCATGAGTAATGACAATCGTGGTGATTTTGTATTCCTCTGTGATTTCTTCAATGAGCTTGTCTATTTTGACAGAAGTCAACGGATCAAGCCCTGAATTGGGTTCGTCACAGAACAGATACCGGGGATTCATTACAATGGCCCTTGCGATACCGACGCGTTTTTTCATTCCACCACTTATTTCAGAGGGCATCTTATTTCCTGCTTCCTCGAGTCCCACACGTTGGAGGCAAAATTGGACACGATCCCGCTTCTCTTCTTCAGAAAGAGAGGTAAGCATGTCCAGAGGAAAGCGCACATTCTGATTCACGGTCTGGGAATCAAACAAGGCACCTCCCTGAAAGAGCACCCCCATTTCTCTTCGGATGGCCTGCTGTTCTTCTTTGCT
>CAZAVR010000732.1:0-1881 GCA_964488435.1 uncultured Cytophagales bacterium
TTTGTTCTCTTCTGAAATACTGACTTCTACGAGTTTGTTCCGGCTGCGGGTATACACCAGAAATCCTTTGTTTACCTTTTGGCCAAAGTTTTCCTCAATCAGCCACGCATAACAGTACAGCTGGGTTTTGTAGGTTTCGAAGACTTTTTCCTTGAACTCTGCAAACTTATAATCCAATGGCGCCGCCGTGCCGTCCTGTAGAAACAGCACTTCGTCAACCCTTCCCCTTATCAGTTCGTTGGTTATATACTGATCGGCTTTTTTGTCGATGGCCCCTATACGCTTCCGGAGATAGTCTTTGTTTTGTTCGAGGCGTTGATCATGAAGGTTCCGGCCACGCATCACCAGGTAGTTGGCATCTTCATGCTGTGGAATGCAAAGTACGTATTCAAAGTACGTGAACCTGGGGCAGAACAGATACTCAATAATATGGGAAGGGGTGAGGCTGATATTCATGACTTCTATAAAAATAACGCATTGATTTCATCCGTTACCAAATTCTTGTCGAAAGCTTGTCCCAGCAACACTGTTGTCCGGAGCTCGTCTTTACTCATGGGGAAAATGTATACCTTGTCCTTCTCCTCGTCTATAAGGTCCTCCAATTGCAGGGACAAGGCCGATTTCTGTGAAGGTGTGACCGTACCCAAAAAGCAGGAAAACTGTACTCTGTACAGGCCAGTTTGCTTGCATACTTTTGCAGCCTTCGTTCGATTTCTATCGTTTTCGATGTCGTATAATACCCAAATAAGCATCGGTCAGTTTTTTTAGTTTACAGATGATTTCAACTGCCCTGCGGGTCGGAAATTTTTTTATCGATCAATGTATTGCCGAAACTATGTGCATCGTATTGTATCGCTGTACTTCGGGACATGTTCCGGCCGCCGTGCCGGATAGGCTGTCCATCCATAAACTCGTTAAAAGCAGTGACCAGAAGGGCTTTTCCCTCTTTGTTTAAAGTGACTCCGTTGGTGAGTTCGTCCAGGTGCGCTTTATTTACCTTCCTGGCGGAAAACAACCGGAATACCACCTCGTCGGCGTATATTCGGTAAGGTTCTATAAAGTCGAATACCATACTCAACTGATTGTAATCGTCGCGGTGCATAAAGCCCAGGTAAGGATCGACTCCCGCGATGATCAATGCCTTTTCTACTTTACTGTAGAGAATGCCGTACACGTAATTGAGAAATCCGTTAAATGCATCCTGCGCGGGACGTGAACTTCTTCCATCGAATTTGTATACATCGGGCAGGACATGGCTGAGGGTCTGAAAATACAGGCGTCCTGCTGTTCCTTCCAGTCCTCGAAGCGTATCGGAGATCTGTGCTACTGTGTCTGCCTCCTGGGATTGGACAGATAGGATTAATGACTGGATCCGGTCTATTTTGTCTTGCAGGTATTCAGCGTGTTGTAACCGGTGCTTTTTAAGATCTCTGATGAATTCAAGCTGGTTTTCAAGTTTCCGGATTAGCCACGACTTTACCCAGTAAAGACCGGTGCTGTTCAGGCTGGCTTCCAATTGGGCCTTGCGGATTTTGGTGGTGCTTCCGGGTTTGCCATGCCAGACGCGACCAAACGGGTCTCCGTTTTTTTCAAGGAATACAATGTCGATGTTGAACGTGATGGCCAGCTTTATTGCATCGGTGCTAAGTGACGTACCGGTGCAAAGCCATAAGGCCGTCACTTTTTGAGCAGAGTAATGCTTTTTTTGAACTTCTTTGTTCTCGTCTCGCACGCGGATTTCGAACATTTCGTCCTTTACATGAACATAAGCACCGTAAGTATTGATGTGTAGCTGCATATTTATGTCAGAAAGAAGAGGGGTTATTGGGTTTAGAGTGATCAGACCGGGCCGGCACGAGCCACTCTCCCGGGTTTGATATC
>CAZAVR010000733.1:0-1866 GCA_964488435.1 uncultured Cytophagales bacterium
AGCCAGTCCATATTGCAGGCTTTGGCCGAGCAGTCCAGGATTGTCCGCCTTCCGCTTAACAGGGTGGGATCTCTTAACAAGATATCAAAGACGTTTTCTGAACTTGAGCAGAAATTTGAACGTGAGCCTTCTCCGGAAGAATTGGCTGAAGTGCTTGAGATTTCCTCTTCAGAGGTGGTGGATACCATGAAGATTTCCGGTCGTCATGTATCTATGGATGCGCCTTTCGTACAGGGAGAAGAGAATAGTCTGCTGGACGTGTTGGAAAACGATACGGATGACAAGCCTGATTCCGGTTTGGTGAATGAGTCGCTCAGGAAGGAAGTGCAGCGTGCGCTTTCGACACTCACACAACGAGAAGCAGATGTTATCGCTTTGTATTTCGGATTGAACGGAGAACACGCAATGACACTTGAAGAAATCGGAGAAAAGTTTAACCTGACCCGTGAAAGGGTGAGGCAAATCAAAGAGAAGGCTATACGCAGACTCAGACATGCATCCCGAAGCAAAGCATTGAAGACTTATCTTGGATAAGAAGATAACTGATCGGAATTCCCGTTGAAAATAATATGCATGGAAGGCCTCTCTTAGAAGGGGCCTTCTTTTTTAACATATCAACCTCATGCCTGTTTTACAACCTGTCATAGAACTTGTCGAGCTGTGTGTCCTTCATGGCGTCAGCCAGGTGGTGATTTCTCCGGGCTCAAGAAGTGCAGCCCTTACCCTCGCTTTTGCGCGTAATAAGGACGTTACTACGCACATTTGTATAGACGAACGCTCAGCCGGATTTCTGGCTTTGGGCATGGCTCAGCAGCTCCGCAGGCCGGTTGCCGTGGTTTGTACATCGGGTACAGCGGCTTATAACCTGGCACCTGCCGTCGCAGAAGCATTTTTTCAACAGATTCCTTTGCTGGTGCTTACAGCTGACCGGCCTGAAGAATGGGTACACCAGCAGGACGGACAAACTATTTTTCAAAGGGAGATTTACGGAAAACATGTGAAGCAGTCGTTTTCTGTCCCTCCCGGATACCTCCATCCGGATGAAGTTTGGCAGATCAACCGGGAAGTTAACGAAGCGCTACTCACAACCATGTCTGTTCCGCCGGGACCTGTACACATAAACGTGCCGATAAGGGAGCCTTTTTACCCCACGCAGGAGGAGGTTTTCACGGTAAGGGAGGGGCTTCGCAAGATATCCCGGTCCTGTGTGCATACAGATCTTTCGAAATCGACGTGGGAAAAAGTAAAGGATGTGCTTGAGGCAACACCCGCAGTGCTGATTGCAGTGGGCCAACAAGAGCCTGACAGGGAGTTAAGTGAGTTAATAAAAGAATTTTCGCATACAACCGGAATTCCTGTGCTGAGCGATATTACAGCCAATACGGGCTACTACGACGGTCTCATTTCTGTGCATGATTTATTCCTGAGAAAGAAAAAGGCGGAGTGGAGACCTCAATTGTTAATCACACTGGGTAAATCGTTTCTTTCAAAGAATCTTAAAATTTACCTGAGAACCTGTAAACCCAGCGTACATTGGCATATTGGTGAAGACAGGCATATTGTAGACACTTTTCAATCGCTGACTGATCATTTCGAGGTTTCGCCGGTACATTTCTTCAAAACTTTGCTTCAGATGACAGGGGAGATGAGCCGGCAGGTCCGTCATCAGGCACTTCGAAAGGAGTATGCGCAGTTATGGATGCAGGAGGAGGAGCGGGGAAGGGCAGAAGTGGAGGCTTTTTTTGATGAAATCACGGAGTTAGTAGATTTAACAGCGTTAAATACGCTTGTTTCCTATATTCCTGAGCATGCCCAGGTCCATCTGGGCAACAGCATGCCGGTGAGATATGCGAATTTAATAGGGAG
>CAZAVR010000734.1:0-1864 GCA_964488435.1 uncultured Cytophagales bacterium
GAATGATCCGCGCATTACTCCTATAGGGCAGTTCCTGCGGAATACCAGCCTGGATGAACTTCCGCAGTTGCTGAATATACTAAAAGGAGATATGTCGCTGGTGGGGAACAGACCGCTGCCTCTTTATGAAGCGGAGAAGCTTACTACCGACGAGAAAATCATGCGTTTTGCCGGTCCTGCCGGACTCACGGGGCTTTGGCAGGTGACAAAAAGAGGAAAGGGAAAGGCAGATATGACTGAACTGGAGAGACTACAGCTGGATATAACTTATGCGAGGGAATTCTCATTCTGGATGGATATGAAAATTATACTGAAGACTTTCCCTGCCTTGATTCAAAAAGAGAATGTATGAGGATACGCTTACCTGTCTTGCTTCACGCTTTCCCAGACTTGCTTGCCGGCATCATATCTTTTAATGACACGGGCAGGGCTTCCTGCAACGACCGAAAAAGGAGGCACATCGCGCGTGACTACCGATCCGGCGGCCACCACCACATGTTTTCCTATCGTGACGCCGGCAGTGACGACCACGTTGGCCCCCAGCCAGCAATCGTCATCGATCCTGATGGGCGCTGTCTTGACGCTTTGTTGGCTGATCGGCGTGTGAATATCCTGGTAGTCATGATTCAATCCGCTTATCGTCACATGCTGGGCAATAATGACATGGTCTCCGATGGAGACCGGTCCGATCAGTACATTTCCGATCCCAATCAGCGAATGCCTGCCTATGGAAACCGGACCGACACCATTATTGACCGTGCAAAAGTCCTCTATTACCGCGTGATCGCCCATCGAAAAATGATGAAAAGGCAGCACGTCCATTCTCACCCTCCTGCGTATAATAGTACCTTTTCCCTTCTTGTGAAAAAAAGGATTTACAAACCATCTGACCCAAAGCCGTGGCCTCGCCTCATTTTTAGGAATCAGCAATCTGTGAACAAATTTCTTGAGACCCGGATTCCTTTTGAGAAAGTCAGTGAGGGGCATGGTTACCTGGTTTAGAGATGAAAATTTTTACGAATAAAATTATTCTTTTTTTTCTGACCAAGTAAAATGAACGTTATCGGCATGAGGTGCAAACACCCAGGCCCAGCCCCCGTTAGTAGTTAAAATGCACGCATAGAGTCTATTAAAAAAATGAGAAAGGTGTTTTTTCTGTTTCTTTTCTTCAACTTCAGCCATGACCTGATGGCTCAGGATGAACCTTCGATGGCTCAGGAGCTTTCACCGGCCTATCTGGACAAGCTCATTGATATCGGGCAAAAAAACTATCCCAAGGGAAAATTGTTAGATTCCAGGATTGATGTGGCAAATTATGGAGTGAAAAAGGCGAGACTGTCTTATTTCGATATATTGTCATTCTCTTATCTGTTCTCTCCACGCAATGTGACCAGCACAATCAATCCCAACATCATCACGGGTTATCAATTTGGTTTTTTTGCCAATGTGGGTAATTTGATCCAGAAGCCGGCCCACATCAGGCAGGCAAAGTCTGAGCGGGAGGCTGCAACTCATGAGCGGGAGGCATTTGATCTTAATTTTAAGGCCGAGATCGAGCAGAGATATTACCTGTATGTCCAGAGGAAAGTGTTGTACAGAGTGATAGCGCAGGCACTTCTGGACACCGAGAGCAGAATGAAAGAAGTAAGGCACCGGTTTGAAAAAGGCGAAGAATCGCTCGATAATTATAACAAGATCCTGCTTGCCTACAGTGACCAGCTTCAAAACAAGATCACTGCCGAGGGAGAGATCCTGATCGCTAAAAGTAGCCTGGAGGAACTTATCGGACAAAAACTGGAAGAAATCAAATGAACGAATTTTTACAATTTCTGAAATTTCTATACAGAAAAAAGCTGATTCTTAT
>CAZAVR010000735.1:0-1858 GCA_964488435.1 uncultured Cytophagales bacterium
AATGACGGTGGACGTGGTGCGGGCATTAATCCACATAACCGGTTTGAGCGCCTTAACCTGGTAGAAGAACAGGACAGTGATCCGGATTTTATAGATTCAGGCCCCAAAACTCAATTTATCGAGGAGTTTTCCAAAACCATATTGTCGAAAACGGATAGTCCCGACATCAGGAATTTCCAATCCATTAATCCTTACAGGGGCTGTGAACACGGATGCATCTATTGTTATGCCCGCAATTCCCATGAGTACTGGGGATTTTCAGCCGGCATCGATTTTGAAACGAGGATCATTGTAAAGAAAAACGCACCGCAGCTTTTGGAGAAACTCTTCAATTCCAAGAGTTACCAGCCTGATGTAATTCATCTTTCCGGGAATACCGACTGCTATCAACCGGCTGAGAAAAAGTTCAGGTTAACCCGAAGGCTACTGGAAATCTGTCTTCAATATAGAAATCCTGTAAGTATACTCACCAAAAATGCACTTGTCTTGAGAGATCTCGATCTGCTCAAAGAACTGGCCGGCCTGCGGCTGGTTACCACGGCATTATCCATTACCAGCCTGGACGAATCCGTGCGTCGCCAGTTGGAGCCCAGAACAGTCACTGCAAAAAAAAGACTGGAAGTAATCGGACGGCTGCACAACTCAGGTATTCCGGTGGGTGTTATGTCCGCTCCCATCATACCGGGCCTGACCGACCATGAAATCCCGGGCATTATCAAAAGCGCCGCTGACAACGGCGCCTGCTGGGCAGGATATACGGTAGTCAGATTGAATGGGGCCATCAGCTCTATTTTTGAGGAGTGGATACACAGGGCGTTTCCCGACAGAGCTGAAAAGGTCCTGAATCAAATCAGAGACTGTCATGGAGGACAGCTCAACGACTCCAGATTTGGCACGAGGATGCGCGGAGAAGGGAAATTTGCCGAACATATCAGGGACCTGCATGCAATGGCCTGTAAAAAATATCTTCCGGGACGGGAGCCTGCCCGGCTAGACCACACCCTTTTTAAGCGCGGTGCGCAGATGACCCTTTTTTAGTTATATTCGTAGATCAGACGATCTGCCCGCCTGATCAGGCATGTGACAGGTTTACTTATCTATTTACCAAACATCCTCAAGCAATATGAATAACCCGGATACTGGTTTCGACCCTCAGGTATTGTACGACCTGGTCCGATACCGGATGCCTTTCGGAAAATACAACGGACACCTCCTAACACAGCTGCCGGTCAGCTACCTGGAGTGGTTTAAGAGGAAGGGATTCCCGGAGGGGAAATTGGGAATGATGCTCAATACACTTTACGAAATCAAACTGAACGGCTTGGATTTTTTACTGGAGGGGATCCGAAGGAACAGCTAAAAAAGAAAGGCCGCACCTTCTGATGCAGCCCTTATGTAACCTACTGTATAACCTAAAATCAATACCGGTAAGTATCCGCTTTAAACGGTCCTTCGGTGGTAACTCCGATGTAAGCGGCCTGCTCTTCAGAAAGTGCATCCAACTTTGCCCCCACGTGGGCAAGATGCAGTGAAGCTACTTTTTCATCCAATTGCTTTGGAAGAACATACACTTCATTCTTGTACTTCGAAGTATGATTCCACAACTCGAGCTGGGCAAGGGTCTGGTTAGAGAAAGAACATGACATTACGAAGGAAGGGTGGCCCATCGCGCAACCCAGGTTCACCAGGCGACCTTCGGCCAGGATGATCACCTCCTTGCCGTCGATGGTATAAATATCAACCTGGGGCTTTATCTCATTTCTTGTACTTCCGTAATTTCCGGTAAGCCATGCCATATCAATTTCATTATCAAAATGGCCGATGTTACAAACCACGGCTTTATCACGCATTTTTCTGA
>CAZAVR010000736.1:0-1849 GCA_964488435.1 uncultured Cytophagales bacterium
GTGACAGACCCTGAAGGAAGTTTTGGAAAATGTTATTTTTCATATACCTGCGAGATTTAACATTAGAAAGTAAGGTTGATTCCCAGGGCGAATGTCCGGGATAACGGAACTCCGCCATAATCTACTCCGAACTGAGCTGTTCCGGGTGCGCCGCCGAAGTGATTCGACTGGGGGTTGTACCACGGGTAAGTGGTAAAAGTGTGTAGATTCTGAACGCTTAATGACAAGCGAAGATCTTCAACGGCTATACGTTTGGTGATTGTTTTAGGCAGGCGATATCCGAGGGAAACGTTTTTGATTCTCACAAATGATGCGTCAAATACATGGTAGCTGTTTTGTGTAAGCCTGTTACCTGTATAGTCGAGATTTGCGGCTCCGTATATGGTTCCTGCACGGTCGTAGATGTACTTCGACAGATTTCCTTCCGTGGGTGAAATCCAGCTTTGATTGCGGAGGAGGGGGAGATACTTGGATGCTCCCTGGCTGCCATCGACAACAATATTGAGGTCAAGGTTTTTATAGGTGAAAGTGTTGTTCCATCCAAAAGTAAAATCAGGAAGGGCTTTGCCCAGGCGCTGCAGGTCATTTGAATTGATCTGGCCATCTCCGTCTACATCTTCCTGAATGGGATCACCTATCTTGGCATTTCTTGGGCGAGGGTATTGCTGCAATTGTGCGTCGCTTTCAAATACACCCAGCATTTTATAGCCATAAAGCTGAAACATTTCCTGACCTTCAATGATCCAGACCATATTGAATTCCCCACTTCCCAGTCTCAGAATTCCGTCGCTGGTATGGATAGCTGTTACCTTATTCCAGACTTTGTTGAAAATCCAGTTGGTGGTCCAGGTAAAATGCCCGCGGTTTAAGTTTTCCGTCGTTAGCGCAAGTTCAATTCCTTTATTGGTCATGTTGCCGATGTTATCCATAATGCTGTTGGAAATACCGTTTTCCGAAGGGAGCGGGCGACTGAGCAGCATGTCTTTCGTGTTTTTTACATAGAAGTCGGCAACCAATTGAAGCTTGCCATCAAGGATGCCCAGATCGACGCCAAAATTGTATTGCTCGTTAGTTTCCCACCGGAGTCTGGGATTCTCGATGCCGGATGGGTAGGCCATCACTGCCACGCCGTCGGAAATGCCTGGAGGCCCAAAAAGATAGCGTCCGCCGTAGCTTACCGAACCTTGCCATGCATAGTTGTTGATCTGGTCGTTTCCTGAGATGCCATAGCTCAGTCTCAGCTTAAGATCGTTGACCAGCTTCTGTTGTTTAAGAAAGCCTTCTTCAGACATTCTCCAGGCGGCAGACACAGCAGGGAACAGACCATAGCGGCTACCCGGGGCAAACTTAGAGGAGCCATCCCTCCGGATAGAAGCCATGAAAATGTACTTGTCGTTGTAGTCGTAATTCAATCTTGCGAATGTTGAGGAGAAAGTTTCTTCAGAGAATCCGCCGCCACCCCGTACGTCATTAGCCCCCCAGATGTTAGGTCTGAAGTAATTGTCAAATCGAGGTAACGGACGGGTGGCATTAGCCCCCCTGTCGTTCACACTGGCGTCGGCGGAGGTTCCGCGAAATCCGGTATATTGTGCACTTCCACCGGCCGTGATAGCGAGCTGGTGCATCCCAAATGTCTTTTTGTAGTCAGCATAAGCCTCTGTTATGTATTGGGAGGTCAGCTGATTGTGCTGTCCGGCAACGATATTGTCGAACCGTGGGTTGGAAAAATTGGCTTCTATATTGTGTCCATTGGAAGCGAGGTAGGGACTTTCATGAAACATTCTCGTATTGGTCATGATTCTTCCCATTAGGCTGCCGTTCAGATTGAGTCCTTCGATGGGCTCGAAAT
>CAZAVR010000737.1:0-1848 GCA_964488435.1 uncultured Cytophagales bacterium
TAGTTTTGTTGGCCAGCCATACGGCTTTTATTTTGTCGCGGATTTTCTGCTGCGACTTTTTGCAGGTTCCTGGCCATATCGGCCCTTGCTTCCGCAGTGCTGATGGTGACGCGGTCGATACCGGGAGTTGATTTGCCCTTGTTGAGTTGTGTTACCCTGCGTATGCTGGTGACCACATTGGCATAGCTACGCAGCATCAGCTTTTGAAGAGAGCGGACCATTTTCAGGTTCCCTTCCTTGGCAGCCATAAAGATACGCCCTCTTAAGTTTTTAAGCATACGGTAGGCTTTCTGCCATTACTGGCGACGCACCTGAAATTGGAGATGAGTTTCAGCACTAACTCACTGAACTGAGTTCAGAATCAAAATGAGCAACTTTCATGTCGCAACAAGGCTTCCTGCTTGATTCCCATGATTTCCCGAAAACGCTTTATATTCCGGCCTTCGTGCACTTTTTTAGTATCAGACATAGCGATCGATTTCGTTAGTGACAAATATAGTACTTTTTGATAGGGCTAAAATAAGGGTTCCGGATGAGAAAAACAGACTTGATTTTACCTCAATTTTCGTGATACCTTTCAATCACAGCGCACGTTCTTTCCAATCTCCCCTCACGTGACGTGACCGCTCAAGTCAGTCAGACAAAAATTTTCGCTTTTAATTTCCTATTTTTGAAAGAATTAAGTAAAACTACTATACTCATGCATCTGCCTTACTATACGTACGAAAAAGAACCCGATCACTGGAGCTTCTATTTTAAGAGTACTGGAAACCGAATTCTTACAAAAAAAGTGGAGTTTCAGCGACTACGTTCGGCTGATTTTTATAACCTTGCTTTGGGGGATGTTGACGAAGAAGGGAAAATGGATATTTATTCAGTAAGCAATAACGGGGACATGTACAAGGTTCTCTCTACTGTCATTCAGATAATTACATTTTTCTTAGATACTAATCCTGATGCTGTTGTATTTATACAGGGAAGTACCGAGGAGAGAACTCGCTTATATCAGATAGCCATTGCAAGGGAACTACATCACTTCAAGGAATGTTTTTTTATCGCCGGATATAACGGCGTGACATTTGAGCTGTTCCAAAGAGAACGATCCTATACTGCATTTGCAATTTCGCTTAAAAAGGGCTAATATTGTTTACGACTATATCTAATACGCAAATGGAAACTGCTGTTAAAAGGAAAACCAGGAAAGAGAACAAAGGCGAAGTCGCCAAACACCCTCTCGACCGCAAATTCGCTACTATGCACGAGGCTGCTAAGGCAAAGACTGAATGGGTAGAGGCCTCCAAAACACCGGAACAGTGGGAACAGCTCCGGAAGCTAATGGGAAAATAAGCTTTCTCCCTCTCACCCACTCCTCTTCCACCTCCTCACCGTAATCAACGTCTGCAGCGCCACCGAAGCCATTACCAGCGCCAATCCTGCATAAAACGAGGCATTCACCTCTCTACCCTCGCCGAAGAACAGGAACGCCAGCGCGATAGCGTAGACCGGCTCCAGGTTGAAGCTCAGGTTGACCGTAAACGCGGGGATTTCCTTCAGGACTTCTGCAAACAATACATACAATCCAACGGTACAGAAGAGCGATAGCAAAACCAGGTAGAAAGTATCTTCCAAGCCGGGAATAAAACTTGCCACCGGGAAAAAATGAAGATAAACGGGAAGCAATGCGCCCAGCCCGATCATGCCGCCGATCATCTGGTAATAGTTGATCAGACGGCTGTCGTAGCTCCTGACAATCCGCCCATTATAAATCGTATACAACGCAGAGAATATCGAAGAAATAACACCTAATATAATCCCCAACTGGTAGGAAGCGTCGAAATGAAAGATCAT
>CAZAVR010000738.1:0-1848 GCA_964488435.1 uncultured Cytophagales bacterium
CGGTTTGACCACGCTTAGCCAGCGGATAATGTCCATGTTCCCCGGGTACGGATTCCTGTGGCGAACACTGTCTGTCAGCACATAAGCGTAATTCGGCAGACCGCTTCGGTGACTCAGCAGGGTTTTGATCCGTATGCCCAGGTAGGGGAATTCCGGAAAGAATTTCTGAACAGAATCCTCAAGACTCAGCTTTCCTGCTTCCATCAGCTTCAGAATGGCCAGCGCCGTAAATGGCTTCGACAGGGACGCCAGTTGGAAGGAAGACGCAGCAGAAAGGCTGTCTTTCTGCTTTATCCGTGCATACCCAAAAGACTTTTCATAAAGGATGACACCTTTTTGAGCAATTAAAACATTCCCGTTAAAGCCTGCAAGTCGTTTTTTGTCGAATATTTTTTCGATCTCTGCCGATTTGTGCGCCGCGTTTATTTCTTCCCCGATCCGGAGGGAATCTGCGGCAGATAATGCAGCATCGCCGCAGTTTTTGAACGGATCCGAAGCATCAGAGCTTACTTTGCTATGTTGTGTACAACCTGCGACCCATATACATAAAAGCCATACCCGGGCCAGACGAAAACCATCTTGAAATTTGAAATACTGCATTCTCAATCAATATGCGCGCTATATTTTGATGTCCTTCAGATATAGTTGCAACGAACTAACTTCCCTGAAGGTATTTTCTTCAATTGAATAAGTGATGGAGTAACCGTGATCACTGTTTAGTTTATCGTAATAATGCCCCAGGCCGAATCCGAGCGCAGTAAATATTCGGGAGCCCCCCTGGAAAAGCTCAAGTTTCAGGTGTTTTTCTTTCAGTATCAGTGGTCTGTTTGAAAGATGTACTCCATGAGAAACAAAAACCGGTGACATATTTCCGGGGCCGAAGGGCGACATCTGTTTCAATATCCTGTAAAATTTATCGGTGATCTCGTTCAGGCCTATTTCCAGATCAATGTCGATCCTGGGCAGAAGGTGTTCCGGCAGAATTCTTTTCCTGACCACTTCTTCAAACCGTGTACGGAAAGCAAGTACATTTTCGACGGGAAGCGTGAGGCCGGCGGCAAAAGTATGTCCGCCAAACTGTTCCAGAAGTTCAGCACATTCTTCAATCGCTTCGTACACGTCGAACCCCGGGACCGATCGTGCGGAGCCGGCAGCTTTTCCCTGCGATTTAGTGAGAATGATCGTGGGTCTGTGGAAATGTTCTATACACCTGCTTGCCACGATGCCAATCACACCTTTGTGCCAGTCTTCCTTGAACAAAACCGTACTATTGGCGTCTGCATGGGCATCTTCAGCGCGGATCATGGCCAGCGCCTCTTCCGTAATATTGCTGTCAAAATTTCGCCGGTCAAGGTTATACTGGTTGATTTCATGGGCAAAATTCCGGGCCTCTGCGGGGTTTTCCGAAAGGAGCAGCGCAACCGCTTCTTTGGCATGCTTGATCCGGCCGGCAGCATTGATTCTGGGGCTTATCCCGAATACAACTCCGGTGATATCCAGGTCGGCAGAAATCGCAGCGACATCGAGGAGGGCTTTTAATCCGCAGCGCGGGCTGCTGTTTAATCTCTGCAGTCCGTAGTAGGCGAGTATTCTGTTTTCACCCGTGATGGGGACAATGTCTGATGCAATGCTGATGGCGAGGAGATCCAGGTATTCGAAAGCCAGTTCAGGGTCGAGATTCCTGGCCGAGCAGAATGCCTGTAGAAGTTTGAAGCCTACTCCACACCCGGTCAGTTCCTTGTAAGGGTAGTCACAGTCATTCCGTTTCGGATCCAGAACGGCTACGGCGTCCGGGAGGATATCTCCGGGCCTGTGATGGTCACAAATAATAAAGTCTATTCCCTCCTG
>CAZAVR010000739.1:0-1845 GCA_964488435.1 uncultured Cytophagales bacterium
GCGATCATTGATAAGCCCGCGAAAACGGAGAGTGCTCTCTGCCAACCGGCTGTTCCAAATACCCATCCTACCATTCCGGCTATTATCCCCATCGCCATGTAGGTGAAAATGCGTCCGGAATTATAGATCAGCATACCAGTCCATTGGCCTGCAGCAGACCGATGGTGAACCGGTATGGCCAGTGCGATAGGTCCGCACATTCCGATACAATGAAGGCTTGCCGTCAGACCCAGAACAAATGCGAGATAGAACATGACATAAGTAGTCAATAATAATAAATTGCCGGTCAGATGTTGACAATCCCCTCATTCCAGTAAGTCTCTCCGTTTGCCTTCCAATCAATCTGGATCTGGTATCTGCCGGGGCTCAATTTACTAAACGGAATAACCTGCTGCATGTTTTCATCCGTGGTAATAGGGAAGGAAATATCTTTGCGATTGTCAGACGGGCAGTAGAAGTAAACTTTGCCATGGATAGCCCCTCCCGGGAAAGAAGCGGGATATTGAATGTGAACCTTAGCATCCGAGACGGACCATTTCAATGGCACCGGGAGACTGGACGCCCGCCTGGTCTGATCAATCCGATTTTGAAACTTCAATTCCTGCTCGTAATAGTTGTCCGCTACGAGGTCAATTTTTTTTACCACGCTTTTCCAAACCAGGAATAGGATCATGACGACGAAGCCGCCATAAAGAAAGGCAATTTTCCACCCCCAGCTGATGCTCAATTTCATGTCTTAAAAGTTTTAAGTGTATCAAAATTATCAATTTGTTCGTCTTTAGTCCGGTACGCTTTATTAGCAACGAAAAATGTTATTCCGGAGATAAAAAGGTGCTGCTGAAGGATTCCAGCTTTTCATTTTTTTCTGTCACCTCGAAATGGAGGCTCGTTTTACGCTTGGTTAAAGTATGTCTGGGGATCGTGACAATAACAGAACCCTGTACCATAGCTGCGGGCGCCAGTGTCAGGTCTTTGCTTCCGGCGAACTTCAGGACAGCGTCCGTATTTTGCAACTTTATTTCCGGTGATATCTGCCTGTTCGTTTTGTTGAAGATTTTGAAAGTATAGAGGTTACTAATGGTACCATCACTGTTTTCGATGTATCGTGAACCCGGTACGCGAAGAAAATTGGTTTCCGTGTCCGTTCTGGAGATAAGCATGTAACCGAGAACGCCGAATAAAAAAAACAGTACTGTGGAATAAACATATACCCGGGCCGGTGTTTTTCTGGCATCTTTGTTTACAATTTTTTCTTCCGATGTATACCTGATCAAGCCTTTGTCAAAGCCGAGCTGATCCATTATATGATCACAGGCATCAATGCAGGCGGTGCAATTGACACACTCCATCTGCGTTCCATTCCGGATATCAATGCCCGTAGGACATACCCGCACGCATTGCAGGCAGCTGATGCAATCTCCTTCTGTTCGCTCCTGGTTTTTGTGAAGCTTACCTCTGGGCTCGCCCCTTTGGTGATCGTAGGCCACTACCACCGA
Source organism: uncultured Cytophagales bacterium (assembly GCA_964488435.1). GTDB lineage: Bacteria > Bacteroidota > Bacteroidia > Cytophagales > Spirosomataceae > JBEBSO01. The sequence goes on from CAZAVR010000739.1 coordinate 1,497, forward strand.
TTTCTTGTCCATGAGCACGCCTTGCAGACGTCCGTACGGACATACGACCGTGCAAACCTGATCCCGGAGCCAGGCAAATACGAAGAAAAATATCAACGTAAAGCCAACGATCCCGCCGAAAAGCCCGAGATGGTCGGAAAGCGGTTCTACAATGATCCTCTTTAACGCGTCTACCCCAAGAACGTAGGAAAGCAGCAGATTGGCGATCAGAAATGAAATGAACATAAAGACAGACCATTTCAATGCCTTTTTAAAAATTTTGGACGCAGTCCAGGGAGCTTTGTCCAACGCTTTTTGCTTGTTCCAGTCGCCTTCGATGGCATATTCGATTTTGCGAAAAACCATCTCC
>CAZAVR010000740.1:0-1835 GCA_964488435.1 uncultured Cytophagales bacterium
AGACATGTGCCAATACCTGTCCTGCGCTGATGACGATGATGATAATAAAAAGCCACCGGATTTTCCGATAGTTTTTCCAGATATTAAGCAATGAAAATATAAACAAGGTGTAAGTCGCAGGCATGAGCAGATAAAAGCATGAATTCATTATACCGGCTAATCGCGGAAAATCATTCAACGCATCTCCGATTAGTCCGAATGAGCCCAATACGGACAGGGTAACAATTACAGTGTGAAACGAATACCAGCGGAACGACCCATTCCTGATATACCAGGCGAGAACAATATTATACAAAACCCGTAACAACTGGATGCCGATCACGAGCCACATCATAGCAAAAGTTTCTGGGATTTGATCGATATAAACCTGATGGGTCAAGAGCCTGAGCGTGCCTAAAATGCTCTCGTCCGCTTTGATACGTAGATATATTGTGAGATTCTTGTTTTGTGGCAGGAAGCCGATTTTATAGAGCGGAAAGGGTCCCTCATAAGATTTCTCCTGACGGGGTGTCAATAGTCCCCCTTTTTGCACTTTGTATGTACCATCAACACTTGGCAGGTATACGTCAATGTTATCTAGAAGGGCATTGCTCCACAAAAGATACCAGTTGTTTTCGTTCAGGCTACTTTCATTTTTTATTTGAAAGCGAAACCAAAAAATGTCTCTGGAAAATGCATACTGGAAGGCAGGTTTGTTCAAAGGAATAAAAAGCTGTTTTTGAACATCCTTAAAGCTCATGTTCCGGCTTTCATCCCGAAAAACGGCAGAGTACCGGGAGAGATCGACAGAAGAAGTGGTGTCGGAAATGATCAGTGTATCCTGTGCAAAAATGATCTGCTGTAGGTGCAGCAGAAAGAATATAAAAACAATACGTATTGTCATTTCTATAAAATTCCTTCCTTTTGTATGTTTCCGCTTCTCTCGCCTGTAAAACTGAAAGATACAAATATCAAATGGCTATTGCTAAACATGTATATGACATGATTTGCGGTTAATCGAACTGAGGAATGTTTCATTCAACTACGTTTTGGCAATTTCGGCAACAGTATCAGTTGAAAGATAGTATTTCATTGTTTAAGGCTTGTGCTCCTGGTAGCCTGCCCGTTTTCTGACAAATTGATATATGCCGTTTTCGAGCCTCACGAGTTGAATGCCCGTAGGGTATTTATCGAGTGTTATTTTGTTGCGGCCTTTTTTTAGGGTCAGGATCTGTTGATTTAGCAGGCTCCCTGCCTGGTCGAAGATGGTTATTTTCCATTGCCCGGGCGCGGGGGTGTCAATGTCCACAAAACAAGCTCCATCCGAAGGATTGGGGTAAAGGTTGCCGACCACGGGGCCGGAGAGGGCTTTCTCCTGGAAAACAAGTTTGGAATACTCAGCACTCCCGTCGCGGTCCACCATCCTGAGGCGATAGTAGCTGTTTGGAAGGGGTTTTGGATCGATAAAATGGTAGGATTGCCGGTTGTTTTTGGCTGATTTTCCTTCAACACTTCCTATGGTTTCAAAAAGACGCGCGTCGGTCGATCGCTGGATCTCGAAGTAACTGAATGCCTGTTCATCGACGGTTGTCCAGTTCAGGACAGACTGATCTTCAGTGTTTTTACTTACTGAAAACGAAAAGAGCGAAACGGGGAGAGGGTTTACATTGTAGATAAATGGTACAATGTATATGCAGGTTTTGCCTCCTGGTGTGATTTTGGCGTATAGTTTTTGAGCGCCCGGCGTTAAGCCGGCGGAGGGAAGGAAAGAATTGGGTGCTACGAAGTCCCCCGCCGATTGATTGCAGGTTGTGTCAGTAAAAATACCGTCAATGGTGCCATCAAAGATACCGCCA
>CAZAVR010000741.1:0-1831 GCA_964488435.1 uncultured Cytophagales bacterium
CGGGTAATTCTTTCATTTCTTCGTCATTGGTTGAAACTAAATCCAGGTAAAACTTATGGATGCCTTAATAAAAGTATCTCTGTTAATCCTTTGCTCACTCTTTCAAACAGTTCTATGGGACAAGACCAGGTGATAGCTCTTTGGCCTGAGGGAAAGGTTCCCAATAGTATCCCGCATTCAGTAGTTGAGGAATCTAAGGTCGGTGCCGACGGGATACTACGTAAAGGTATGGTTAGCGTGCCTACCCTTAGCGTGTATTTGCCCGTCAAAGAGAAAGCCAGTGGAGCGGCAGTGATGATATGTCCCGGAGGAGGATATAAAATCCTGGCATTCGGGCACGAGGGTACAGACATCGCAAAATGGTTTGCAGAGCGGGGAGTGGCAGCTGTTGTTCTCAAATATCGAATTCCCGATGCCGGAACGATGGTGAAGCAATATGAGGCACCGCTGATGGATGCGATGCAGGGAATGAAGCTCATTAGGCAGCACGCATCGGAGTGGGGGATTGACCCGGGGAGAATCGGCGTGATGGGTTTTTCGGCCGGCGGCCACCTCGCGGCGTCTCTTTCGACTTTTTCATCTGATGGTCCTTTGGCTTCAAAGGAAGCCAGACCTGACTTTTCTATTCTGCTTTACCCGGTGATTACCTTTGAGGAAACAAACGCAAACAAAGGTTCCCGTGATAATCTCCTGGGAAAATATAAGTCGGCCGAATTGATCAGACATTTCTCTGTCGAAACCCAGGTAACAGAGAAAACACCGCCTGCTTTCCTGGTTCATTCTCAGGATGACCAGGGCGTACCCGTCGAAAATAGCATCAGTTATTTTTTAGCATTGAAGAAAAATAAGATACCGGCAGAAGCTCATTTTTATCCATTGGGAGGGCATGGATATTCCATGCACAAAGACAAGTTGAAGGACAAGGGTGCTTTGTCTGAATGGCCTTTGGCCATGGAAGCCTGGTTGAAGAGCAGACAACTGATCAAGTGATATTAAGGATGAATATTGAAGAATTCAGGCAATCTTTGAAACTGGAACAACCTCCTGACAACCTGGAGGCGCCTGTTTTACGTGGTCTCTGGTGGGCAGGGAAGGGTGACTGGGATGCTGCTCACGATATAGCCCAAAGCCAGGAAGGGGTGCAGTCCTTTGATCATCTGCATGCTTATCTGCATCGGGTGGAAGGAGATGAGTGGAATGCCGGGTATTGGTACAGGAGAGCGGGCGAGCGTATTCCTGACTTTTCAACAGAGGAAGAGTGGGATCGGTTGGTAAAAAAAATGCTTAGTTGAATTAAACTTCGTTGCTTTGTTACTATCTATAGGTGGTACTAAACTTATTTAACATGAAAAGAATTATTTTGGCATCCGTAATGATGCTGTTTTGTTTCGTATCTATGGCCCAGCAACGGGGCGGTACACCTGAAGAGCGGGCGAAAAGGCAAACCGACCGATTGAAAGAAGAGCTTTCGCTGAATGCCGATCAGGAGAAGCAGGTGCTTACTCTCCATCTGGAACGTGCCAAGAAAATGGAGGAAGCCAGAGCTGCAGGAGGCGATGGCAGAGAGGCTTTCAGAGCATCTCAGGAAGAATACACCAAGAAATTGACAGCTATTCTTACACCTGAACAGCAAGAAAAATTCAAGAAAATGCAAGCCGAAATGAGGCAGCGCGGAGGCGGTGGCCCGGGGGGCGGAGGAAGGAATTAAGGAGATTTGTTGTTTATCTTCTGATTAAGCAGCCGGTATGCGTACATATCGGCTGCTTTGTTTTTATTTTTGCCGGAGAAGAGACAAAAATAAAAGGCCGTTAACGATGACAGCCAGAAGTTT
>CAZAVR010000742.1:0-1828 GCA_964488435.1 uncultured Cytophagales bacterium
CCACCTTTCAACTCGAAGCTAAACCCTTGCTGCTTCAACCCATGCAACACATGCATAATCCAGTAATCTTTTTCTATCAGCCCCGCCAGAATTCCGGTTTCCTCTTCCAGGATTCTCAATAAATCCGGAAAGTCATTGCGATCGTGTAAGTAGCTAGACCGCATTGTTCATATTTTCCACATTAGCAAAAAGTGGAGAAAATAGCTTTTTCGCTTTCACGCTACCATATTCCATCACTGAGCGCTTCAGTTTTTTTGCATCCATAGTCAACGCTTTTTTAAAGACGTTCCGAAGCACAGAATCCCTGTCTTCTGCCAATGAACCCAGATTATTGACCAAATCAACCAGCAGGAACTCTTCCGTAGCCTTCTTGGGGAAGTGCGGCTTTTTATGAAAGAAAAACTTCCTGTTGCCTAGCTTAAATTCTCCGTGCCGCTTGTGGTTATATACGGTACGCACGTTGTAAAGCTGAGTAGTGCCTACGCCCAAGCTATTATAACTATTGGATGAGGTGACCAGGAAACGGTCGTCTTTGAGAAAACTACGCACAACCTTGTCTTCATCAGGAGGTGCTACACCGAACACAGTTTCCTTGGGAGCATAGTACAACCCTGGGAAAAGCTTGTGTAATGCACCTTCCGCTTCGAGTATATCCAAATGGCGATCTACCGCGTTAGACCACTTGGCCAAATCGCTTCGACGGTAAACTTCGCCCTTTTTTAGATGTTTTTTCAACTCTTCAGCTTTCATGTTTTTCCTCTTTCTTCAAATGTATCACACTCATTTTAATATTGCAAGAAAAATAATTCAAAATTCATGCAATTTATTTCTATAAATAACAAATTATCACTACTTTACATTCTACTCAAATGTAAAGTAGTGATATAAATGAACAAACATTTATCCAGTTTATTCTGACAAAAACTGAGCAAATTGGCTTCATTAGTTTGTCGGACTTTCAAGCGACAATAGTTCCGCGGGATCGCACGCCCGGTCGCTATTTACCACCCCCGCTCACCCCAGGTCTGAGATGTTTCTCCAGAAACTCGTACGTTTTCGTACCGTGAATCTCATGCACACCATCAAACAGGTCGCTGTCCAGTTTCCCTTCAAGTCCCGACATTACATAATGTCTCCGCACCTTCCCGAACTCATAACCAATCCATCCTGCTGTACCAATCCCGTCCTTATAGCCGTACTCCACCATAAAAGGTCGGGGGGCAATTAAAGCAGCCATTTCAGCATAATTAAAAGTATGCCCCAGATCCCACTCATAGATTTCGTATTCCTTGGTGAACTGATAACTGAACCGTTCCTTTGTGGTCGAAATCTTTCTTACCCATTCGTTAAAATCTCCGGAACAGATCGACAGCGCATAGCCTTCCACAAGCGCGGGAACCCGCATAGCTGTTTTCCCTCCATAAGACAATCCGTAAAAACCTATTTTAGATGCATCAACGAAGGGTAGCGAACCCAGCCAGTTCACGATCTGCTGGTGTTGTCCCGCAATGACTGAGAACAAGGACAGACCTATCGGATTGGCTTTGCGCTGCAACACCCGGAACAAATGCTCTCCCCTGTAAGGATTGTGCGGGGAGAAAGTAACAAAGCCCCTTTCTGCCAAATCGAGCGCCACAGACTTGTAAACCTGGTAATTTTTGTCTCCGCTACCCCGCGCAACCATGTCTTCCGGTAAACCCTCGAGTCCATGCTGGCATACCACCACGGGAAGTTTTCCTGATGATGGGATATTTTTGGGAACCACCAGGATCCCCCAGGCAAACACACCTTTCCATACGTCCAGAACTACTTCGTATTTGGTCCACTT
>CAZAVR010000743.1:0-1826 GCA_964488435.1 uncultured Cytophagales bacterium
CGAAGCGATCATTTGCGCGTCTTTGTACCACATCTTCGTGTAATCATCATCTTTTTTGGTTGTATCCATTTGGATTTTGACGTTTATGAACGTCTCGTTAAAGAAGTCACCAAGCGCTTTGTCGGGGAATACGTTATTGTCCATGAATTTACATGGGCCGCACCAGGTGGTGTAAACGTCGACAAACACGTACTTGCCCTCAGATTTGGCCCGTTTCATCACGGCATCCCATCCTGCTATTTTTTCAAAACGAATTCCGGCTGACTCCTGGGCATTGCAAAGATTTACAATGAGCAGCAGGAAGAGTGTTAGCTTTGTGATCTGTGCAACTGCAATCCGGGAACTGGTTCCTGAAGTTTGCTGATTTCTGTATTCGCTCATGGGTAAACAGTTTGGACATGGAACAATCTGTTACATTTTTGTACGGGTAGCATGTGGGGCAAGCGTAAAGTACAAAGGCTAATTAAGCGTCACTGATATGTGAAATAGTTATGGTTTTTCTTTGTATAATATAAATATAGGCACTTATTTTGAATTCTAAGTAAAAAAAATTTTTTTGAAGGGTCCCTGAAAACCTATTCGGCAAGCAAAATCCTTTTTATGACCGCTGATAAATAGCCAAACGAACGTATCTTGCAGTAATTTATTAAAAAGTATGAGAAACCAAGCCTGCCGGTAGCGGGCGCTGTTTCTGTGCCGAAGACCGGATGCGAACTGCGGATACCTCCCTTAGAATAGAAAAAGTCAACAGGGTTATTGACGATAATTTTGACAGGCCTGATTTCGGCATTGATGACATTTGCCGGGAATTGGGGATCAGCCGGTCACAGCTTTACCGGCAGTTGAAGGAGCATACCCAATTATCGACTTCTCTCTATATCCGGAAAAGGAAAATGATCAAAGCCGCGGAACTGCTTCGTTCCTCGGAAATGAAAACATCCGAGATTTCCTACCTGTTGGGTATTGATAGCCCACAAAGTTTCAGCAAATACTTTGTTCAGGAATTCGGGATTTCTCCGACGGCTTACAGGCGACAGTCAATGAAAGATACAGAGACTGTCCAGGGGGATGGGTCTGACCTACCATTAGTCAATGTGCTGCCGGAAAATGTTTCGGTCCCGAAAGAACCAGAGACTTCTTTCCGGCGTATCCGGCTGGTAATTTTCGGGCTGCTTTTGTTTCTGGGGGCTTCCGCAGGACTTTTCTGGTATTATCAACCGGGTGCTGTGATTACAGAGGAGCCTGCCGCAGCGCTGTTCGAAAACTCGATAGCGGTGATGCCTTTCAAAAACCTGGGTGCTGAAGAGACCGGGTTCCTGTGCATTGGCGCCCGTGATCAGATACACAGTTCGCTCTCCCTGATAGACAAGCTTAAAGTCATTGCTACCTCTTCCGCGGACCGTTACAAGGGTACAGATAAATCCATTGAAACCATTGGTGAAGAACTTGGGGTGAATTATCTGCTCGAAGGCTCGGTGCTCGCGGCAGATCAGCAGTTAAGGATCAGAGTAGAGCTGGTCAGCGCCGTGGATCGTCGCACGGTATGGACAAAAACTTACGATGGTCGCATGCCGGATGTGTTCGGTCTGTTCAGCCAGGTGGCAAAAGAAATAAGCCTGGAGCTTAACCAGAAGATAAGCGACAATTTCGAACGTCAAAAGAAGAAAAAGACAACACATAGCCTTTTCGCTTATAATGAGTACCTCAAAGGTCGCCAACTGATTCTTTCCCGGAAGAAAGAGCAGTTATTGGCCAGCGTAGTTCATCTTAACCGGGCAGTGCAGGCAGATCCCGGTTTTAGCGATGCTTTTGCTCAGCTCAGCGTG
>CAZAVR010000744.1:0-1814 GCA_964488435.1 uncultured Cytophagales bacterium
AATAATTCAAATTGTGCCGCAGAAAACTCATCTTCCACTGGCCGCATCTTCTTCTGGTCCACCCATTTACCAAAAACCGTCTGCGGCTCTATGCTCAGACAGTAAGCAGAAATATGGGGCACCTTCAGACTCAGCGCCTTTTCCACATCCCGCTCCAGTATCCCGTGACCGGACGCCGGGATCGCGTAGATCAGGTCGACCGAAATATTCGAAATACCCAGATCCTGCGCCAGTTTTACACCGCTCTCGGCTTCAAGCGAGCTGTGTGCCCTGTTCAAAAACTTAAGATGTCCGTCGTCAAACGACTGAATGCCTATACTCAGCCGGTTTACCCCTGTCCGAATCCAATGGTTTATTGCTGACGTGTTCAGGTCGTCCGGATTGGCCTCCAACGTAATTTCGGCGCCCCCCCTTACTTCATAATGTTTATGCAGTGTGCTCAGTAGCAAGTCCAGCTCTGCCTCTGAAAGGAGCGAGGGCGTTCCGCCACCAAAATACACAGTCTCCAGAGAATTGTCCGGCAAATATTCTTTTTGCAATATCAGTTCCCGGGCCATCGCTTCCACCAGCTCTAGTTTCAACGAGGCATTCGTACTAAAATGGAAATCACAGTAGTGACAGGCCTTCTTGCAAAATGGAATATGAAGATACAGATGCATGGTGACACAACAGCCCTGAAACCTGGGCAAGTTCAAAAAAATGAGTGATTTTCCGGCACTCCGGCAAAAAAAATGGCAACCGTTGCGGGTTGCCATCTGTGAGGTTCAGTTTCTGGAATTAACCAGCCACTGGCACTACGTTCACTGTAACCTTATGTTTTACCTCTTTGTGAAGATCAATCTGTGCACTGTAAACACCAACAGTTTTTACATCATCCACTGTAATTTTCTTACGGTCAATTTCAAAACCTTTGGTTTTAAGTGCCTCTGCAATCTGAGTGTTGGTCACCCGGCCGAAAATCTTTCCGCCGTTACCTACCACTGCAGGTATTTCAAGCGTCAACTCTCCGATCGCTTCTGCAATCGACTGTGCGTCGCTTCTCAGCTTCTCCGCTTTGTGCGCAGCCTGACGAATATTCTCGTTTACGATTTTGCGGTTGGTCTTATTGGCCAACACTGCGTAACCCTGCGGAATGAGGTAATTACGACCATAGCCCGGCTTAACCGTCACTGTATCGTTTTTATAACCTACACCCGCTATATCGGTTAATAATATGATTTCCATTTATTTCGAGCCTCCTTCTATTATTTCAATTGATCACCTACGTACGGAAGCAAAGCGATATGCCTTGCACGCTTGATAGCCTGAGCTACTTTGCGCTGATATTTAAGACTGGTTCCTGTCAAACGGCGGGGAAGAATCTTACCCTGCTCATTCACCAGTTTCAAAAGGAAATTAGGATCCTTATAGTCAATATATTTGATGCCCGACTTTTTAAAACGGCAATATTTTTTGCGATTGCTGTTTTTATCGATTGGCTCATTGACCAACGTCATGGAATTATTTTTTCTATTCATTGGATGTCTTTGATTCAGCTACAGGTTCCTCTTTCTTTTTACCAACCAGACCTTTACGTTTTTTCTCGTTATAAGCCACAGCGTGCTTATCTAACGCAATAGTCAAAAAGCGCAGGATGCGCTCATCACGGCGAAACTCAGTCTCAAGCGTGTCCACCACCGCTCCACCGGCAGTGTACTCAATCACATGGTAGTGGCCGGTGCTTTTTTTCTTGATGGGGTAGGCCAGCTTACGCAGTCCCCAGTTCTCTTCATGAACCAATTCCGCCCCGCTATTCGTCAGGATATCACGGAATT
>CAZAVR010000745.1:0-1804 GCA_964488435.1 uncultured Cytophagales bacterium
TCCCGGTAAATAATACCGGCAAAAAAGGTAAGACAGATGAGTCTTAACAGGCAAATATGATTTTTCATAAAATGAATGATGTGAAATACTGTAAATGCGCGTCAAAATGACGGCCTTCAAAACAGGATGTAAGACATTGTTCAATTACTTTTCAGGCATTCGGGACGGCTGCAACAGGATGTCCGGCTATACCGTAAAATACAACAATGCACTTAACCTACTGTAAAATAAGGGCATATAAAAGAAAAATACAAAAAAAATCCCACAATTCCAAATTGTGGGGCTGAATATTTTAGGGAACGGCCTCCATTAGCAGAAAAGACGTATGAATGCAGCGAAATCATTTACACGATAAAATAGCAAAGGCAGCTTTCTCAGGAATGTGTACCGATCTCAGAAATAACGATGCTCCGAGAGATAATTCACCACGTAGTCGCGGATTCCATCTTCCAGGGACGTAAAATCTGCTGAATAGCCCATCTCCCGCAACTTTGACATGTTGGCTTCGGTAAAGTATTGATACTTGTCTCTGATATCAGCAGGAGTGTCAATGAACTCAATCACAGGCTCCAGTTCCAGCGCGTTAAAAGTTCCTGTGGCCAGATCGATAAATTTTCGGGCAGTCCCGCTTCCTAAATTGTAGATACCGGAGTGTTTCCGGATATTCATCAAAAACACACAAACGTCAATAAGGTCTTTCACATAGATAAAATCCCGCATTTGCCCGCCATCAGTAAAATCAGGATGATGTGAACGGAACAATTTCATTTTTCCTGTAGCCCTGATCTGGTTAAAGGCATGGAAAATAACCGAAGCCATCCTTCCCTTATGGTACTCATTAGGACCATATACATTGAAAAACTTCAAACCCGCCCAGAAAAACGGCTTTTCCTCCTGAGACAAAGCCCAGATATCAAATTCATTCTTTGAATCACCATAAGGATTAAGCGGCTTCAGTTGGGGAATCACCGACTCATTGTCATCATAACCAAACTCTCCCAACCCGTAGGTAGCAGCTGAAGACGCATATACAAGCGGAATCTGGTATTGTACACATCGCTTCCAGACTTCCTTGGAATAGCTGACATTCAATTCTTCAAAAATACCCCTGTCGAACTCCGTGGTGTCTGTTCTGGCACCAATATGAAAAATAAACTCTACCTCCGACTGCTTTTCGTCCAACCAGGTAAAGAACTCCTTACGATCCACTTTGGCAAGCAGGGACTTCCCTTCCAGATTTTTCAACTTGTTCTCATCAGAAAAATCATCCACTGCTACGATATATCGGAAACCCAACCGGTTCAGTTCACTAACCAAACAGCTGCCGATGAATCCCGCTGCCCCTGTTACAACTATCATAATTATCCTAAATTTTATTTACTGTTATTTGATATAGGGAGTCTTCTTCCTTCGCCCGTTCCAAAATTAGCAGAATACTTTCAATCCTCCACCGACCAAACGGAAATCATCCGGTCGTCACTTCCCGAAAGAAGATAATCCTGAAAACGCGTCCACAACAACCGGTTCACAGAAGTTCCATGCCCGGCATGACGGGCCCGGTCAATCACCTTCAGTAATTTCAAAGAGCCTGCATCCCACAGCTTAATGGATTTGTCCATACTACACGTAGCGAAAAACCTGCCGTCCGGACTAAAAACCAGGTCATTGATAGCGTACATGTGGGCGGGAACCTCAGCGACCAGCTCGTAACGACCGGCTACATCCCACACTTTTATACGTGCATCCCGGCCAGCCGTAAAAAGTAACTTTCCGTCCGGTGAATACCTGACACAAAACACCGAAT
>CAZAVR010000746.1:0-1785 GCA_964488435.1 uncultured Cytophagales bacterium
CAGATTTTTTCCTCTGATAGCTAATATCTTCATATATTGATTTCGTGTATCACAGTTTGTAACAAGGATTTCATTTTATCGGGCATCTCACTCCCATAACGACTTGCAAAAACATCGTCTGCCATTTCCATCGGATTGATGGTCTTTAGTTCTTCATAAGTAATGATTTTCGATTCTCTATCCGATTTAACCCTGAAAGGTACAGCACTAGCCAATCGAACAGCTTTACCTAACAAAGCATCTTCTATTTGGTTTCGCATAGATGGTTCAGGCTCTGTCAACAAGACTTTCAATTCTAAATAAGGAGAGGATTTTGTTATTTCGCCATCGGGTAATGCTTTAATTTCTTCCAATACTTCTGCTAATGGCTTTGGCTGTTTAGGTAAGCTTATCAAACTCGCTAAAGGCTCAAAATCTAAACGTCCTATTTTCTTTAACTGACCATTTTCTATTTCTATGAGATCTGTACCTTGCTTGTAATTCTTTTCAGCGAAGGACATGGGTAAGGGACTTCCTGCATAACGTACATTCTCTCTACCTGAAACTCGTTGTGCTTTATGTAAATGACCTAAAGCAGTATATACTATATCTTTCTTATCAAATACTTCGGGAGAGATACATTCCAAACCGCCAATGATAGTCCGTTCGGAACGATCACTCTCAGAAACTTCGGAGCCTGTTGCTTGCAAGTGTCCCATGACCACAACTGGTAAATCTTTTTCTTTGACCTGTTGCAATTCTGTATAAAGTTGATCGTAAAGTGCAGCAACTCCTTTCGAATAACTTGCCGCATTAGGATAATCTCCCTGACGAAGGTAAGGAACAGCAATACACCATGCTTTTATCTCTCCATCCTTAGAAAGTGGGACAAAGAGTTGGTGACAATCAATTTCACCCTCTTCTGTTTTGCGAACCGAGCCCCTAACATGTACATTCATCTCTTCTAACAGAGGATTAGGGGCTTCCAATCGTCCAGTAGAATCATGGTTACCTGCTATGATAGGTTGGGGCTATCAAAAATATCACCTGCAACAAGTAATACATCCGCTTGTTGTTCTTTGATCGCTCTTTTTAGCCAATCAAAAAAGAAGGTATGCTCTTCCTTTCGGTCATACCCAAAAAAGTATTGCCCTATATGCCAATCGGCGGTATGGAGGATTTTAAGCATTTCGTTCTCTTTCTATACAGTTTACTAATGATTGATAATGTGCAGGATCATGCAGTTCTAGCGCCTCCATAATCTTTTTTTGCTGTTTCTTCTGCTTCCGGCACATCAATGGGCAAGCTTCCTCTAACCCCCCATTGAAGATGAGAATATTCTTGTACCAACCTATTTATCTGCCTCGGAATGGAATTTGGGAATAATAAATTCAGATTTTGATATGGACTTTCTATATGTGGATACTTAGTAGACATATAGCATTCTAAAAATTTCCGCATAAGGTTTTCCATGGCATATAATTGGGTGTAGTTATCTTCGAAGAATTTGATCTTATCCCCTGTTAAGTTTTCAATATTAGCCAATTTATATATCTCATCAAATAAGTATAAATATTCCGAAATATTTATACGCAAGTATCTCGGCATCTTTCTTAAAGAACTCCTAGATTCACAATCCTTTTTCCCTTTTTCTATAATGAAGTTTTGTCGATATTTCGTTGCTGCATTATCAAACTTATGTAAGTTAGATAAATGTTTCAAGAATTCTAAATTATGTGTAGAAATAAACAGTTGGCAAAACTTGGGATTCTCTCTTGAAATACCTACAGTTATTGATTCAATCAA
>CAZAVR010000747.1:0-1376 GCA_964488435.1 uncultured Cytophagales bacterium
TGGCGGAGATACACCTTATTCGTCATTGCTTTCCAAAAAGAATAAGTTCTACACGCTGTTCAACAGCTACTTTTCTGAATTTGATCCCGTCAAAAAAGCCTTTACCTTCCACAGCAAGGCAGCACGCCAAATGGCCATGTCCATGACAGAAGATGACAACGGAGTGATATGGGCTACTACCTATCCCAACAGCGGTTTGGTATCTTTCAATCCGGAAACGAAAGAATTCAAGGACTACGGACATCTGTACCAACAGAACTGGCCTCAATATCCTCGTTTCACTTGTGCAGATGACAAGGGATGGATTTACTTTGGTCTGGGCGAAACCGCCAGTCAAATTGTAGCATTTGATCCCAAAACCGGAAAAGTTACTCCACTTCTCTCCGAAGACAAGAGAAAAAAAGGCCAGCCCTACCTCTACCGCGACCAAAACGGAAAAGTTTACGGCCAGGCTTCGAGGACAGCGGAAGAGCAGTGGTACGAACTTTACCAGGGCGAAATGAAAGCGATAAAAGCCCCGGAAAAACAAAATCCTGTTTCTATTATTACAGGAAGCCAGGGGCTTTTTCACGATAAATTTCCGAACGGAGCGAAGCTTAAAAACCTGGATCTGGTTGACCGTAAAATCGAAATAACCAACCCTAAGGGCCAAAACAATACGTACCCGATCACTTACGCAAGTGAAGGCGCGCTGGTGATGGATGTTTTCACCCTACCTGACGGAACCATTACCGGCGGGACAGCCTTCCCTATGCGGCTCTTCAATTATAATCCGAAGACAAACAAATGGATGAATGAATCGTCAGGTTCACAATTTAACGTAGGTATCCCATTAAACAATTCCGCTTTCTTCGGCGTCTATCCGGGAGGGCTTCTGGTAGAATGGGACAAATCAAATCCGATCAATAATAATAATCGGGCAAACGCTAACCTGGCTACTGTTTCCAAAGCTGCACCTGATATTTACCGGCCGCTGTGTATTGCCGTCAGTGCCGACAAAAAAACCGTGATTATGGGAGGTACACCTGCTTACGGATACACCGGTGGCGGGCTTCTGTTTTGGGACAGAGATACTAAAAAATCTGTGCTGTTAAAGGATTCTACCCTCGTTCTCGACCAGTCCGCTCATAAGTTTGCCATATTGCCTGACAACGAGCTTCTGGTGGGTACTACCATTGAAGCCGGTACCGGAGGAGAACGCAAAGCGAAACTTGCCGAGCTTTACATCATTGATATCGTTACCAAACAAATAAAATGGCGCGGAACTCCATTCCCCGGCATCAGTCAGTATTCCGATCTGCATGTGCGCCAGGACGGCCTGGTGTATGGTATGGCCGGCAGACATACGCTTTTCGTCTTCGATCCTAAATCCCGCA
>CAZAVR010000747.1:1386-1782 GCA_964488435.1 uncultured Cytophagales bacterium
CAAAGTCGTTCAGCAAAGCGAGCTATCTCAGGAATTTGGGGGCGCGGTAGGCGGACACTCCAACCGTTCATTTGTAGCGGGACCGAAAGGTGAGACATACCTCCTTTTCAGGAAGTCTATCCTCAAAATCAAGCCCGACCTGGGTGTTGACCTGATAACAAAAATACCGACCAATGTCAGCGTCGGCGGAGATTACCTTGACGGCCGTATCTACTTTGTGCTTGGCTCACATCTTATCAGCTATGACCTTTCTTACAAAAAGTAATTAACTCAGTACATAAGCGTGTATTTTAAACAAGAATCTCTTAACTTGTTTAAAATACACGCTTTTTGTAGTCAACAATGGACGGCTATAGCAATTGTCCGGATCGGGAGCTCATCACCCTTCTGCAGAAA
>CAZAVR010000748.1:0-1771 GCA_964488435.1 uncultured Cytophagales bacterium
CTCACGCCGGAAAGGCTGAGAACAATGGCCTGGGAATCTGTCGAACCCGAGTACATCCGGCGAAAATATAGAGGAAGATCGTATTTGCGACAATAAATATTTGTCCGATTTCCTCATAAAAAACTATGGCTACAGAATAGAAGCCATCTCGGACAGAAGGTATCCTGAGCTGTCGGAGGTGCGGTCGCTGGCGATGATAAAGGGGAGTAAAAAGCGTTTGCTTCTGAATCCTAATCTGTCAGATGTGCAGAAAACGTTTATTTTTGGAAGAGAGATCGGATACGACTATCTGG
The DNA here is from genome assembly GCA_964488435.1 of uncultured Cytophagales bacterium. Lineage (GTDB taxonomy): Bacteria > Bacteroidota > Bacteroidia > Cytophagales > Spirosomataceae > JBEBSO01. Next base: position 294 of record CAZAVR010000748.1, read on the forward strand.
GGCTGAAAAAACGCCTTTACACCACAGATCTTGGGTCTGCTGAGTCTTTTGAACATCTGCTGAACAATTACAAAGCGTCTTATTTTGCCAGCGCTATCATTATGAAAAGGAAGCCGCTGGCAGAAAGACTCGCATTTTTCTTTTCACAGGAAACCTTCAGGCCTGAGCTGCTGCTGGAAATGATTGATTACTTTCATACTACTCCTGAATCTTTCTTTTACAGGATCAGTAATGTGCTGCCCAAATTTTTCGGTATCAACCAGATCTACTTTCTCCGGTTCAATAATTACGCCGGGCAGGACAGGTTTGATCTCACGAAGGAGATGCACATCTCGCGAAAGCACAACCCGCATGCTGTGAAAGATGAGCACTACTGCCGGAGGTGGGTGGCCTTGACTATTCTGCAGGATCTGAACAGGAGGCAGGATAGCGAACCGTCGACGCAAGTGATATGTAAAAGTCAGATCACCAGGTATGTCGATACTTCAGACGAATATTTTGTAATTAGTTTTGCCAAGCCACTGTCTCCTGACCGCAATTTGAACGTCAGCGTCTCTATGGGGATATTTATCAACCAGGAGGCAAGGAAGCAAATCAGGTTTTTAAATGATCCTGCCATACGGCATCGTGAGGTAAATGATACCTGTGAGCGCTGTCCCTTGTTTGATTGTAAGGAGCGGGTTGCTGCACCTATTGTACTTCAAAAGCGAAGCAAAACGGAGCGTCTTCAAAAGGCCGTAGGAAAGGTTCTCAAAGAAATGGACAAATACTGATCCGGAAGTACCCGGCTGTGCAGGTTTACCCACAGTATGTGGAGATATGCAACGACCTTTTACCTGCATTTGCCTACATCGGCCTTTCCTTTTCTCTGTCTTTAAATGGAAAACCAAATATTATTCTGAGTAGATGATGTTCGACACTGTGTTTTTGAAATGTAGTGTTATTTTTATTTGGTATTATTTCGAAAATTCGTTGTTTTGCGTTGTTTTTAGAATTATATTTGGTTTCAAGGAGGCTTTCCGATATTAACGGAAAGCCTCACCTCTGTTATTCTCATTTTATAGAATACTGCCCACTTTCTGGTCGACAGAAACACAGCGTTAGTATCTAAATATGGCAGCGGCACCGGATTCTACCGGTATTTCGTGCGAGGGGAGTACCAACACTTTTCCCCCCAGCTTTTCGACAATTTCTCCTATATCGTCCAGCAGGTCATCTGTTTCAGGATCACTCAATTCGCTGGTTATAAAGTCACCAGAAGTCTCGTCTCTTATTTTCGCGGGGATTATCCTGTCCGCTTCAATTAATAAGGTTTCAACCCTGCCAGAAGTGGCGGCAACCAGAATTTCACTTATCAAGCTACTACCTTTCCGATCTGCAATCGCTTGCCCGGCTTTCGAAGCCCAGTTCTCCATTCGCCGGTTGTACTCGGGTTCGACAGATTCCCAGGCCATTGTTCTCAGCCTTTCCGGCGTGAG
>CAZAVR010000749.1:0-1752 GCA_964488435.1 uncultured Cytophagales bacterium
GTCAGAAATTCGTATATTAGTAATAGAAAGCTTTTCAACGCCGAATTGGTCGGAGCCGTATTTTTTGTGGTACTCGTAGTAATAGCGGCGCAGTTGTAAGTTTTCGATTTTCTCTGCTGTTTTCACGTCGAGAGGTTGTGTAAAGGTGAGATCAAATCCATCCTTTGTGAGGTTCATACTGTATACGTCTACAGGTGCAACCCCGGTGAATGAAATACGCTGAATTCCCTGAGAGCCGGCCCATCCCTGATCCGCTTGCCCAGTCCATAAGCTGCCATCCGGAGCAAAAGCCAGCCGGTTATTGCCTTTGCGTAGCCCATTCCCGTCTAGAAAAGGGATACAGGCGCCTTGTAATGTGCCATCTACCTCTTCCAGCATTACCCTCACGATTCTTTCCGTATTCATTTCGCCGATGAAAATCTGTCCTGCAAAGGGTCCAAATTTGCCCTTGGTATTGTCAGCCAGAGGTTGTGTAGGAGAGTTGGCCATGATGCCGTGGGGGAAGAAAACGGACGGCATGGTTCTTATTTTTTTTAGTTCAGCCACGGGCATATCCATGGGATTGCCTCCTTTCCAGTTTTTGTCCCAGATAAGACCTGCAGGATGTCCGTAAAACTTACCTTCTTCTACATGGTAAAGAGGGCTTGTGCCTACCCAGTCTCCTTGATTATCGGTAACTAAAAGATTCCCCTTCAGATCAAAGCCCAGACCATTGGGAGAACGGAAACCGGAAGCGTAGGGGTGCAATTTGCCATCGGGAGTCAGTTTCATGATCCAGCCGCGATAGGGGACAGGCGAATACATCTGTTTGGGTGACTTAGAGGTAGTATCGAGCTTTCCTCTGACTTCTGGCTGCATGCCTCCGCCGGGTGAGGTAGAATTGAGTCCGATAAAAAAATTACCCTTACTGTCTTTTACCGGGCCATAGTCAAATTCGTGATAGTTCCCCGTCAGGCCAAAGCTGTCGGTTACGGTTTCGAAAAGGTCAGCCTCACCGTTGCCGTCTGTATCTTTTACCCGGGTTAATTCAGCATACTGCATCACCAGGATCTCTGAATTGCTGATGACGTGTATGCCCAACGGTCCCTGTAATCCTTTGGCGAAAACCTTCCATTTTTTCGTTTTCGGGTTGTAGGTCATGATTTCACCCCTGTTGAAAGCTGCAATAAGATTTCCATTAGGGAGAAATTCGAGTGCACCTACCTGTGCGGTGAGGCCGTCCGGGGTCGCTATATTTTCTACGATATAGGAAGGTTTGTGGTCCTGATCCGATTTTGATACTTTATCCTGTGTGAGAAAAGTGAGGGTACAGAAAATGACAGCGGCGAGTATGGTTTGCATAAGGATGCCTTCAATTTATTTTTTGATCATGGAAACGGTAAACAGCTTTGCCTGGGCGGCCGGAACGGTCAGTATGCCGCCTTTCCATGTGCCTGCGGAGGATTTATAAACCATTCCATCTTCCTGATTCCTGGTAAATGTTACTGCGGATTTGGCGTGAGGTATTCTGAAAGTTCGGATGAGCCCTTTCCCCTTAGGGTTCTCTCTTATGAGTTCATAGACATCCGTTCCATTGACTGTATAATGGAATTCAGGATAGTTTTTCACCAGCTTATAGCCTTTAAAAAGAACAATTGGTTTTTCTGGCATGTTCCCGGTTAAAATGGGAAATGGCGTTTCATCTCTGAAAAACACCTCGCCCAGAATTTCCGCCTGCGCATCACCTTTTATACTCCATCGTTTGCTATTGTC
>CAZAVR010000750.1:0-348 GCA_964488435.1 uncultured Cytophagales bacterium
TGAGAACTTCGACATACTTCAGACGAATCTCTCCATGCTCAAAAAGATGAGACTTCTTAATGGTAAGCCCATGAATATTATAGAACTGCCTATGCCTGAACCACTCGTTGTCGATGGATTACGCACTCCCTGCTCCTACGCTAATTTCCTTATATGCAACGAAGGGGTGATCGTTCCCGTATTCAATAAGGAGAGTGACGATAAGGCAATACAAATCCTCGAAAGTGCGTTTTCAAATAAGAGAGTAATTCCTCTTCCCGCCGACAAAATTATTTGGGGACAGGGAAGCTTTCATTGCCTTTCCCAGCAGGAGCCGGAAGTTGCCGGCGTTTGAATGAAACGAAACCT
>CAZAVR010000750.1:358-1747 GCA_964488435.1 uncultured Cytophagales bacterium
AGGTTAGGTTGCGACCGAAAACATGCCTATTTTTATGCCGGAATAATCAAATAGCAAAATAATCCGGAAGATTGATCAGGCAAGTACATGATTAATTCCTCCGGATCAGATCCAAAATATTTAATTGTTAAATGACCGTCCACTTGTACCGTAAATACCTCAGCAGATACGTCTTTCGAACAGCAGGCTTACTGATGTTTTTAATTGTCCTTTCATGTAAAACGACAAAAAAGCCTCAACAAACTACTGAAGCATTGCCTCCTCCGTTACTCCAGATTGGCAACAAAAGCTTTTCTGCTGAAGATTTTCTGATCTCCTATCATAAAAACAAAATGTCCCTGGATTCAGGAGCAGCTGACTCCGGCCAGGCTTTGTCCATAGAAGCCTACCTTGAATTATTCACTAACCTGAAATTGAAAGTGCTTGCCGCTCAAAGTGAAGGGCGCGATACGGTCACTTCTTACAGGGAAGAAATTTCATCTTACAAAGATGTGCTCGCAAAAGGGTACCTTTCTGACAAAGTACTTGTCGAAGCACTGACCCAGGAGGCGTACGAAAGAATGAAAGAGGAGGTGAGAGTAGCGCACATACTGATCGCAGTAAACGAAGACGCAGCACCTCAGGATACACTTGCCGCCCTGCAGGCCATATCAAGGGTCCGAGAAAAAATCCTGAGTGGTGCTGATTTCGGCGCCGCTGCTGCCGAGTTCTCTCATGATTTGTCGTCCAGAAATACAAGGGGGGATCTCGGATACATCTCCGCGTTACAAATGATCTATCCTTTTGAAACGGCCGCTTATAATACCCCTTTAGGGCAAATTTCCCAACCGGTCAGAACATCCAGCGGATATCATCTCATTAAGGTTTTGGACAAGAGACCCTCCCGCGGCACCATACGCGTCGCGCATTGTCTGATTACTCTTCCCAAAAACGCCGATGCAGACACGCGCTCGGCCGCGAAGAAAAAAGCAGATGAGGCGTTTGCGCTGCTGGAAAAAGGTGAATCCTGGGAAAAAGTATTGCAGAAATACTCTGACGACATCCAAAGCCGGCAAAGCGGAGGTGTGCTTGCTCCATTTGGAACAGGTAAAATGTCTGTAGATTTTGAGGAAGCCGCCTTTCTGCTTCCTGCCCCCGGTGCCTATTCCGTACCGGTACTTACTGACATGGGCTGGCATATTATTCGTCTCATCGAAAAGAAGCCCCTGGATACCTACGAGAAGCTGGCCCAGTCACTACGACAGAAAGTAACTACCGATACCAGAGGAAAATACATTCAGACGATACATACCCGTCGGCTGCGGAGCACCTATACGTTTTTGGAAGACAGGGAAGTACTGAGCAGAATCATCGGGCTTGCAGACAGCACACTGACGAAAGGTACCTGGC
>CAZAVR010000751.1:0-1742 GCA_964488435.1 uncultured Cytophagales bacterium
GGTCCTCTTTTAATGACGGTTGCGGCATATCTACAGCCACTAATTCCTCGATGTTAACATTAAGCGCCCTTGCCAGCATCTGCAATGTTTCGCCCCGGGGTTCTACACTACCTGTTTCAATGCGCTGCAATGTACGCAGATTGATTCCTGCATGTTCTGCCAGTGCTTCCTGCGATAATCCTTTGCTTTTACGGAAAGTCCGGATTTGATCCGAGAGAGTTGATCTTTTCATTTATTTTTTTTCTACAAAGGTAGCCTTTCACTAACAATCAGATTGCGGCGCTTTTACGGCATTTCTACGAAATTATGTTTGTCAGACTACGAACTGCAGAAACAACACACCAAGTAGCCGGCTCCAATAAAGAACATAAAATACTATTTACCATAAAAACACAAGCAAAAGGGGTTTGCAGCGTGCTGCAAACCCCTTTTGTAATCACCTCATCTAAACCTTATGCCGTTGCTTCTGCAACCACAGTAGGCTCAATATGAACGTATGACTTTCCCTGGCTTGTTTTGCGGAATACCACTTGCCCGTCTGTCAAAGCGAACAAAGTATGGTCTCTTCCCAAACCTACGTTACGACCGGGGTTATGACTTGTACCACGTTGACGCACGATGATATTGCCCGCTTTAGCCAGCTGTCCACCAAAAAGCTTCACGCCCAGGCGCTTGCTATGCGACTCACGTCCGTTCCTGGAACTACCTACACCTTTCTTATGTGCCATGATGCTTTACTACTTATAGTTAAAGAATGAATGCCTTCTAATTATAAAACAATCTCGTCGATACGAATCTTGGTCAGTGCCTGACGGTGACCGTTTTTCTTACGGTAACCTTTACGACGCTTTTTCCTGAAAACGATCACTTTCTCTCCCTTAAGGTGAGCGAGAATTGTTACTTTTACCGATGCACCGGCGATAACCGGAGCACCCACCTGAACTGCGCCCCCATCGTCGGTAAGGAGGACTTTGTCAAACACAAGTGCAGCGTCCGCGTCGCCCTGAAGACGATTGGTATAAATTTCACGGCCCTTTTCTACTTTAAATTGCTGCCCTGCGATCTCAACGATTGCGTACATGATAGATTTATTTGATTTTTTTAAAAACGAGCTGCAAAGATACAGTTATTGAAGGAATTACACAAAATCTTATCGCAAATTTTTGATCATTACCTCAACTGAATAACCCAGCCAGGTTTATCGGAGAGTTTTACCTGGGTTCGCTTCTTTCATCTGAAAAAAATCACGTAGCTCTGTGGCCTCATGCGGCTTGATCCTTCCGGCCAGCACAAGCCTGAGCTGCCTGCGCCTTAACGCACTGACATACCGCTCCTGCTCCTCTTCTGTTTCAGGCACAAGTGACGGCACTTCTATAGGACGTCCGTTTTGATCAACAGCTACAAAGGTATAAAAAGCACTGTTGGTACTCACACGCCGGCCACCTGGAATGTCTTCCGCCCATACCTCAAGAAACACTTCCATGGAAGAGTTAAATGCCCTCGTCACCTTCGCACACATCGTCACAATATTCCCCAGTCTGATGGGCTCAGAGAATGACACATTATCCACCGAGGCTGTCACTACTATTCTGTTCGAATGCTTCTGCGCTGAAATCGCGGCACAGATATCCATCCAGTGCAACAGCCGGCCGCCCATCAGGTTATTAAGTGTATTGGTATCATTGGGGAGGACCATTTCGGTCATGGTCACTTCCGAATCACGTGGAGATTTTGACGCAAGC
>CAZAVR010000752.1:0-1740 GCA_964488435.1 uncultured Cytophagales bacterium
GGCACCTACCTGGTTGTGCAGACCACTTTCAAGGTTAACTGACGAAACCAGGGCAAGGATGTGTATGCCAAAGCACTGGATCTGATCACTTCAGGAATTGAAGATATCCATTCGACCCCGGCCGGTACCGAAGCCGGCGCAGATGACATCGTCTTCAAAGGAAACAAAACGCTTTGGGCCAAATTTGGCAACACCATCAAACTACGTGCCCTTGTACGTCAGAGCCAGGTCACTGAGCAGGCTTCGTATATCACAAGTGAGATTCAAAAAATCCAGCAGGAAGGAAGCGGGTACCTGGGTGTAGGACAAAGTGCGTTGGTTCAGCCGGGCTATCTGAATACTGCAGGTAAACTGAATCCTCTGTGGGAGAACTACTACAGAAATGTGCAGGGTGCCAGTGTCGGAAACCGTGAGGAGATCCGGCCGACTGTTTTCCTGATCAATCAATATCAGGTTCGTAAAGACCCCCGTCTGGCCAATTTGTACGTGGCCGTTAATGGCGAATACAAAGGCGTTCATTTTGGCAATCCTGACGCCTCAAAGCCCGAATTTGCAAGAACAGCCACTTCTGCCTTCAAAGGACCCACCGAAAACGGAGGAAGAGCGGCAGCCATTTTCAAAGCATCTACACAGGCCTCTGTTTTGATGGGATCTTTCGAGAGTCTTTTCATCCAGGCAGAAGCGGCTCAGCGCGGCTGGCTTACAGGCGCATCAGCCAAAACCCTGTATGAGCAAGGCATCCAGGAGTCATTCAAGTACATGGAAGTGGCTGCAACTGACTTTGCAGTCTACAACGAACAGGAAATGGTCAACTATGACAAGGCACCCAACAAGATAAAGGCGATTGTAGAGCAGAAGTGGCTGGCGCTTAACGGCATCAACAGCATAGAGGCATGGAGCGAATACCGTCGCACAGGATATCCCGACATCCCGGTATCTCTCGGCGCCCCTACCGCCACCTCCCGTCCTTTGCGATTTATGTATCCGGAATCCGAATTGATGACGAACGGAGAACAGGCCAGGAAAATGGGAAGCGATGAAACGTTAAAAGATCCTGTATGGTGGGATAAATAGGTCTCTGAATAAGTAGCAATAAAAAAACGGCCATTTCAAATTCTTGAAATGGCCGTTTTTTCTGCCTACACGGATCTGCGTGCGCTTAAAGGCCGATGAACAATTGTTAGAGAGTTCGAGGAGTTCTAGTGTTCCAGGAGTTCCAGGAGTTCTAGAGTTCTAGAGTTCGCTGAGCCTGAACTCCAGAACTCAAATAACTCAGGAAGTCCCGCCCACAAGTTCGCATAAAGCCAACTCCAGAACTTAAATAACTCAGGAAGTCCCACCCAAAAGTTCGCATAAAGCCAACTCCAGAACTTAAATAACTCCGCCCCTCACACTCAAACGTTCGCATATCGCAGAGGCCAGTCGAGAATGGACTTCGGAGCAGGGCTTATCTATAAAAGATACGGAATATTTTTGACAATACCAAAATTTCAGGTCGAATTTACCGGGAAAAGATACCCAAACCATCTATCAGACAGCAGTAACTGAACATCTAAGAATCAACCCCTTGACTTTTGCTTGTGATAAAAAACTTGCTGAGCGCTGTCCCGGCCTTACTCCGCTGATCTCTGAACCTTCCCATAACATACGTATTTCCCGTCAGCAGGGCGCACTGGACAGACGCATTAAAAACTTAGTAATTTAATTAGGAATTCTCTTTCCCACCCTGTATGCTTTCAT
>CAZAVR010000753.1:0-1738 GCA_964488435.1 uncultured Cytophagales bacterium
GTCAGCTCCCATTTTTCTGACCGCAACGATATCCTCCGCCATCACCTCCTCTTCACGTGAATCGTATACAAAATCACCACCTCGTGGCCGGATCATCACATACACAGGAATCCTGACATGACGCTTCACCACCTGAATCAGACCGGCACTGGGCGTGGTCCCTCCTTCTCCCAATCCGCCGCAAAGCTCTATCCGGCCTGCACCCGCCTCCTCCGCATGGAGACAGGACTCCAATGAATAGGCACAAACTTCAACCAACATATTTACTTTTTATATCTGACAATCAATTGATTAGTTATCAACTAAATTAATTTTCCAGTTATTTATAATTTTTTCTTAAATAATCCCTTTAAAAGAAAGGAGGATAAGATTTTTTTTTAGCTTTGCAATCCAAAATTCTGTTTCAATTTATAATAAGGAACTAAAACTATGTACTGGACTCTCGAACTTGCGTCTTACCTGGAAGATGCGCCATGGCCAGCCACCAAAGATGAGCTGATAGATTTCGCTATCCGTACCGGAGCGCCCCTGGAAGTGGTCGAAAACCTACAGGAACTTGAAGATGACGGACAGCCTTATGAGAGCATTGAGGAGATTTGGCCCGATTATCCTACCAAGGATGATTTCTTTTTCAATGAAGATGAATACTGACGAAATTTAACGGAGAGGGGCCCTTTAAAAGGCCCCTTTCTCTTATATTTTTCCTACCATATTTTCCGGACGTACCCACTCGTCAAACTCTTCCGCTGTCAGATAACCCAGCGCTACTGCCGTTTCCTTTAATGTGCTTCCGTTCTTGTGAGCAGTCTGTGCTATTTCTGCAGCTTTGTAGTATCCTATTTTCGTGTTCAATGCCGTCACAAGCATCAGGGAGTTATTCACATGTTTTCTGATGTTCTCGTAAAGCGGCTCAATACCGACAGCACATTTGTCATTAAACGACACACACACGTCGCCAATTAATCTCGCCGAGTGAAGGAAATTATAGGCCATGAGCGGTTTAAATACATTCAATTCAAAATGACCGTTCGCCCCACCAATATTGATAGCCACATCATTCCCCAAAACCTGGGCGGCGACCATCGTCATGGCTTCGCACTGGGTCGGATTTACTTTTCCGGGCATAATTGAGCTTCCCGGCTCATTGTCAGGAATATGGATTTCGCCTATACCCGAACGGGGGCCGGACGAAAGCATCCTGATATCATTCCCTATTTTCATCAGACTCACAGCGACTGTTTTTAAAGCGCCGTGCGCAGAAACGATGGCGTCGTGGGCCGCCAGCGCTTCAAACTTATTCTCGGCGGTCCTGAAAGGCAGCCCTGTTAATGCAGCTATATGTCCCGCTACATTTTCAGAATACCCCTCGGGTGTATTGATTCCTGTCCCCACGGCCGTTCCGCCTAATGCCAGCTCAGACAAGTGATCCAACGTATTGGCGATGGCTTTCAGTCCATGGTCAAGCTGCGAAACATAACCTGAAAACTCTTGTCCAAGGGTCAGCGGAGTTGCATCCATGAAATGGGTACGACCAATTTTAACCACACTCCGAAAAGCCTCTGCCTTGCTCTTTAGCGTGTCACGCAGCCGGATGATACCAGGCACGGTTACTTCTGTCAATATTTTATAGGCTGCGATATGCATGGCCGTAGGATAAGTATCATTGGAAGACTGTGACTTGTTCACGTCGTCGTTGGGATGCAGAAACTTTCAGATTGCCCGGATATTAACAAAATGC
>CAZAVR010000754.1:0-1734 GCA_964488435.1 uncultured Cytophagales bacterium
CCCTGCCGGAATGCTGGACAGTGAAAGTGATCCGGCAGTCGTCGCACTTCGGGAGGTACATGAAGAAACAGGCCTGGAAATCAAAAAGGACGATCTCGTTTGTGTGTCTCCTGAGCCACTATTTCCATCCACAGGCACCAGCGACGAAGCCATCTACCTTTTTTACTGCGAAGTGACGGTACCTTATGAGACCATCCTTTCCATGCATGGAAAAAACACCGGAGAAATATCTGACAACGAACACATTACAACCCATATCATCCCTTTTGCTGAAGGACACAGGCTCATATCCAATACCAATAACCTGTTACTCAATTTTCTTTATCTTAAAGACGTCGAGGATTGGGAGCTTCTAAAGAGTCTGTAGGCCCTATTATATAAAGATAACAAACTTTTCCCAAAAAAAACCAAATAATTCACTTATTTTCAATACATTACCTGAAAACACAGCTCCTTCCGCGGTTTAAACCTTGTAGAACACACGTTTAACCCTATGGCTGATGCCCGTCAGCAGTTCATACGGTATTGTACCTATTTTTGAAGCCAGATCCTGGATCGGATTTTCCCTCCCGAAAACCACCACTTCGTCACCTTCCCCGACGGAAGTACCGCTCAGGTCGACCATGGTCATATCCATGCAGATATTTCCGACCGTAGGGCAAAACCGCCCCCCGCCTTCCCTTTCAGGCACCCACACCTGACCAAGTCCATTTCCCAGCCTGCGATCTAAACCGTCCGCATAACCAATGGCCAAGGTACCTATCCTTGCTGAATGCCCAAGCAGCCCCTTCCTTCCATACCCCACCGTCGCCCCTGCGGGAAGGTCCTTTATCTGAGATATAATCGTTTTGAGCCTGCCCGCCGGCTCCAGTTCCCCCTGCTCCATTCCAGTGGCGTCGACACCATAAAGACCTATACCCAGGCGAACCATATCCAGCTTGTACTCAGGAAAGCGCAGTATTCCGGCTGAATTCAGAATATGCCTGATCACCCGCTTCCCCACTGCCTCTTCAACCCTCTCCGCTCCCTTCAGAAACTGCTCATACTGCTGCACAGAAAATACATTATGAATACCTTCATCTGCTCCCACCAGATGGGAAAACACACTTGAAACGCGAAGAAATGGCTTGTTCACCGTAAGCTGCCCGGACAGCCATTCGAAATCCGTTTCTACAAACCCCAGCCTGTGCATGCCCGTATCCAGCTTGATATGAACCGCCGGAACAGGATGATCCCCCTTGTACTGTTTACAATAAGCGACCCACTCACTAACCACTTTCCGGCTGTAAAGCTCCGGCTCAAGTCCATATTGAAAGAGGGTTTCAAAGGAACTTTCCGATGGGTTCATCACCATCACCGGTAAAAGGATCCCATTCTCTCTCAACGAAACCCCCTCGTCCGCGTAGGCTACGCCAAGGTAATCTACTTTGTGGAACTGCAATAAACTGGCTACTTCGGCACTGCCGCTTCCATAAGCAAAGGCTTTCACCATCACCATGATCTTCGTCTCCTCTCCTGCCTTGCTTCTGTAGAAATTGAGGTTGTGTGTGAGCGCATCCAGGTTGACTTCAAAAACAGTATCATGCACCTTCTGTTGCAAACGATTTACGATACGCTCAAATGCAAATGACCGCGCTCCCTTAATAAGGACCAACGCACCCGAAAAATCAGCCGGATGACTGCCGTTCAGGAAATGATCGGTATCCATATAAAATTGCTTTTCCGTCAATTCAA
>CAZAVR010000755.1:0-1732 GCA_964488435.1 uncultured Cytophagales bacterium
CTTTGGTAGGCTGTACGACTGTGCTCAGAGGAGGGTCTATCAAAGCTGATACCGGCAGGTCGCTGAAGCCTATCAGCGCAATATCCCCGGGGATACGGTATCCCAGTTGTTTGAGGGCGAGGTGCACTCCGATGGCAATCCGGTCGCTTGCTGCGAAAATGGCGTCGGGTCTTTCCCGCAAAGCCATCAGTTGATAAGCCCTGTCAGCGCCTTCTTCCTGGTTATACTCGCAGGTAACTACCCACTCTTCGCGAAAAGGGAGATCATATTTTGCAAGGACATCCTGATATCCCTGCAGGCGGTGACGGCTGATCGAAAGGTTTAGCGGGCCACTGATATGGGCAATTTTGCGGCAACCTTGTTTTACAAGGTGCTCGGTCGCTTCAAAAGCTCCCTTGTAATCATCTACCTGTACTTTGTGCGTCTGTATTTCATCCACGATCCGGTCAAAAAGGACGATAGGAATGCCATTGTCCTGAAGCGCTTTCAGGTGATCAAAACCCTGTGAATGGCTGGCGATGGATATAATAAGTCCGTCGGCATGCCGTCCGGAAATGTGGCGGGTATCCATAAGCTCCCGGTCATAAGAGTCGTGGCTCTGGTAGATCATCACGTGATACCCCCGGCTGTAGGCTACTTCTTCAACCCCGCCGATCACCGATGAAAAAAAAGGATTGGCAATGTCAGGGACAATAACACCTATGGTATTGGACCGGTTGCCGACAAGGCTAAGGGCTATCGGGTTCGGGAAGTAATTGAGCTCTCTGGCCAGGGTGATGACACGCTGTTTGGTTTCTTCCCCGATTTCCCCGCTGTCACGCAGGGCACGTGAAACAGTTGATTTAGAGACACCCAGCATGCGTGCCATTTCTTTGATCGTGACGGATCGATTGCCCATAGTCGTCTGAAATATTGAAAAAATACAAATCTTGATTTTTGACAAACCGGGAAAAGGCTGTTAAAAATTTTAAATATAGGGGAAATATTAAAATTTTACGGAACAACGCGCCATTTCGGGAACGATTCCGGGAACGGTTGCGTAAATTTATTGGTCTTTTTGAAGATGTTTTTTTGTATTTCAACGATGGCGTGGTTATACTCGAAATAATTAGCTGAAAGGTTTTTAATTCAAAAAACAGTTCGTCTTTATTTCTTACTATTCTTAAAGTCACGAAAAAAATCATGGGAAATGTTCATGCCATAGTGGCCTTGTCTCCCCGGAAGGTTAAAGTATCGCAACTGGAAGGTTTGTTTGGAAAGGTGGTTCAGGAAGGAGATTATAAGGCCTTTCGTGAGTTATTTACCAGGAATTACTGTGCCTTATGTACTTATGCCATGCGTGTGGTGAAAGTACGGGAGATAGCCGAGGAAGTAGTTTCGGATGTATTCGTAAAGCTTTGGAAAAATCGGGAGCATATTGAGGTACACACTTCCTTTGAGGCCTATATATACAGGGCGGTGCGTAACCAGGCACTTGATTACCTGAAGCTGAAAGCCTACAGGTTGCCCGAAAGAGATTCACTTGAGGCAGTTCAGTGGAGCCTCATCCACGCCGATCATTTCACACCGCTGGAGGAATATGCCTTCAACGAGCTGTTTGCCGAGGTGCAGGGACATATCAACGCGCTGCCACGACAATGTCAGGCCATCTTCAGGCTGAGCAGAGAAGAAGGCCTGCGGTACCGGGAGATCGCAGAGCGCCTTCAGATTTCCATCAAAACAGTAGAGACAC
>CAZAVR010000756.1:0-1718 GCA_964488435.1 uncultured Cytophagales bacterium
ACCGGATACAGGGCTATAGCTCATATTGATAAAAAGAATACTACGCTCAAATCGAGAAATGGCAACTCTTTTGAACGGAAATTTTATCCGGTATACGAGGCTATCAGGAAATGGCCCGTAAAGGCCGTGGTTGATGGTGAGATCGTAGCGGTCGGTGACAACGGACTGCCGGGTTTTGGCAAATTACAAAACTGGACGGGCGAGAGCGAGGCCAAATTACTGTTTTACGTATTTGATCTGCTGTGGTATAAGGGGAAAAACATGATGGGTTTGCCTTTAAGTGACAGGAAATCGGTGCTGCAAGCTATTGTACCGTCGAACGACCCCGTCATCCGCATTGGCCACACCACCACAGGCAAAGGAATTGACTTTTTCGATGCGGCAGCAAAAATCGGATTGGAAGGAATTATTGCCAAACGTTCGGACAGCAGGTATTTACCCGGTGAAAGGTCTGCCGACTGGCTAAAGATAAAATCACAGAAAAGGCAGGAGGTGGTCATTGGTGGTTACACACGAAACGAAGGAACTTCCAAACCTTTCAGCGCGCTGCTACTGGGTGTTTTCAAAGATGACGCACTCACTTACGTAGGACGGGTAGGCACCGGATTCAAAGAAAAAGAACAGATGGATTTGGTCAAACGCTTTGCCCACCTCACGCAGGAGGCCAGCCCTTTTTCCGAAATGCCTGAGTACGACAAAAAAACAAGATTCAACTTTCGCCGGGGAAAAGTAAAGCCCACCTGGTTGCGACCGGAACTTGTATGTGAAATTCATTACACCGAAGTCACGGAAGACGGCCTGTTCAGACATCCGGCCTTTATAGCACTTCGGGAGGATAAAAAACCGAAAGATGTTATGGCTGAAAAAGAAATTCCTACCGAAAAAATCGTCGCGAGTGCGCCGGACAATAAATCCGAAAAAAAAGCGAAGGCATTTATTCGTGAGGGCGAGAAAGAAATACAAAAAAAAGTAAATGGCAATGATCTCGAATTCACCAATCTGAAAAAAGTATTATGGCCAGGTGACGGCTACACGAAAGGAGACATGCTAAATTACTACGCCGGGATTGCCAAATACATTATCCCATACCTGAAGGATCGTCCCCAATCCCTCAACCGCTTCCCGAATGGCATCAATGGTGCCAGCTTTTATCAGAAAGATGTCACTGGTAAAGTACCCGGGTGGGTTGAAAAATACCCTTACAAAGCTGAAGGTGACCGGAGAAAAAAGCACTACATGCTTTGCAATAATGAAGCGGCACTGCTATACATGGCTAACCTGGGCGCCATAGAAATGAACCCCTGGAGCAGCACCATTCACAAACCGGATTACCCGACCTGGTGCTTACTTGATCTCGATCCAGACAAGGGAAATACTTTTGAACAGGTGATAGAAGTAGCAAGGGCTATCCACGAACTGCTCGCAGATCTGAAAATCCCGTCCTGTTGCAAAACGTCCGGTTCTACGGGACTCCACATCTATATCCCCCTGGGAGCCGCATATACCTATGATCAGTCACAGTTATTTGCCAAATGGATTGCCGCAGAGGTCAATGCTCTTTTTGAATTTACCAGTATAGAGCGGATGACGGACAAAAGAGTGGGAAAGATTTACATAGATTACCTTCAAAACAGACCCGCGGCCACCTTAGCAGCCCCTCACTCCTTACGCCCCAAACCTCACGCGACCGTATCCATGCCGCTGCATTGGGAAGAAGT
>CAZAVR010000757.1:0-1704 GCA_964488435.1 uncultured Cytophagales bacterium
GTCCTGAAAAAAGACACTGCCTCCGGAGATGTATTGGCGTACAACACCGGCGCGCAGTGCCCGACCCCTAGGGGTAGTTTAAAAAAGTACCACAAGCAAAGCAGTAAATTTAAACCAACCAAATGTATGGAAAAATCTGTATATAACAGGTATGGAAGGGGTATGTATTTACCTCGTATCCAACAGCATACTTTAAATAAGATAATGAGGTTTTCATTTTTAATATTTTGGGGGATTCTGGCCACGACGCAGTGGCTCGGGGCATCGCCTCTTAACGGACAAAATCTGGAAGCTGTGCAGGTATCTTTGCCGATGGAAAATGAGAATTTGATACGTGCTTTTCAGAGGATAGAGAAGGCGTCGCCTTTCAGATTTATGTACCGTAAGCAGGATATCAAACATGTTCGCAACGTTTCGCACAACGGGAATCCGGTAAGTGTCGGGAGGCTTCTCGATGCGATTTTGGTGCCTAACGGGTTAACTTACAAGCAGGTAGGTCAGCGTATTATGGTCATACCGGCTCCGGTGAGTATGGTTGTTCCGTCGGTGGTGGTTCCTGAAGCGAAAGCCCTTACCCCACCGTTGAAAGGCCGGGTGACGGATCAGCGCGGCCTAGCATTGCCTGGTGTGAGTATATTGTTGAAAGGTACTACGCAAGGTACCACTACAGACGTAAACGGGGAGTTTTCACTGGATGTATCAGATCAGAGCGCGGTGCTGGTTTTCTCGTTTGTCGGATTTGTTAGTCTGGAGGTTCCTGTGGCTGGTAAAACCAGCTTTGATGTAAAACTTGTGGAAGACGAGAAGTCATTGGAAGAAATCGTGGTTATCGGATATGGTACGACCAAGAAGGTCAACCTGACCGGTGCCGTAAACGTTATCTCAGGTGATCGTCTTGCCAATCGTCCAGCCAACAATGTGGCTGATCTGATCAAAGGAAGTTCGCCTAACCTCAACATTACCATGGGTTCCCGCGGGGGTGAGCCGGGGGCGGCCAGTACCTGGAACATCCGCGGAGCAGGTTCGATCTCGGGAGGCGGATCTCCGTTGATCCTGGTGGACGGTGTCGAGATGAATATTAATAACGTCGATCCTGAATCGGTGGAAAGCGTATCGGTTTTAAAGGATGCTTCAGCGTCAGCTATTTACGGATCAAGAGCTCCTTTCGGAGTCATCCTGATCACTACCAAAAAAGGTGGAAAAGGAGGCGATAAGGTGAATATTCAATACAGCAACAATATAGCTGCTGCTTCTCCTATCAGAGTGCCCAGTCACGAAAATTCTCTGAACTGGGCAACTGCGTTTAACCAGGCAGCGGCTAATGCGGGTCTTGCGCCGGTATATGGCGCTGCGCAGATGGATAGAATACGTGGATATCTGGATGGATCATATCCCTACGAATACGATCCGAACGCCCCTCCCAATACGATTTGGGCAGGGAGACAAGTCGGGAACAGTAATAACAACTGGCCGCAGTTATTGATGAAGGACTTTTCTTTCAATCAAAAGCATAACCTGAATGTTTCGGGCGGAAATGAAAAGACCCAGTATTACGTCTCAGGGGGCGTTATACAGCAGGACGGTGTTTATGCTTATGGTTATGATGACTATAAGCGTTACAACTTCATGACCAATTTTAATACAAAGATCACAGACTGGCTGAGATTTAACTCAAGCGTTAAATACGCTGCTGCCAAAACAGAC
>CAZAVR010000758.1:0-1699 GCA_964488435.1 uncultured Cytophagales bacterium
GCTTTTCCTGGCCATCCTACTGCACGGAGTCTGCTATGATTTCTTCTTTGTGACAGGGCAGATTTATACAGAGAGTCGCGCAGGCGAAAAAATCAAATCTTCTGCCCAAAGCCTTATTTACATAGCTACCTATGGCATCGGAATGGGTATCGGCTCCTGGCTTTCAGGCGTCGTAGCTGAATATTACACTACCGAACAGGTGAAAGACTGGACAAGTATCTGGTTGGTTCCAGCTGGCATTGCAGCTGTAGTGCTGGTGCTGTTCATCTTATTTTTTTAAGGAAAAAAGCCGTAAAGATGATGGAGCATTGACTTTACCATCCAGCTAATTCCCTGCCTGCAGCGAGGGAATCACCATCCGTCGCTGCAGGCGCAATATCGCTGTACATCTCAATCCTCAAACACGTGGAAATACTCTCTTATAATGTAAATGGTATACGGGCGGCTATACGTAACGGCCTCATTGACTGGCTCTCTGATAAACCTTACGATATTCTTTGTTTTCAGGAAGTAAAGGCCACCGTGGATCAGGTAGAGCTATCCGGCCTGGAAGAGTTAGGCTATACCCTTGCAGGCTGGCATCCCGCACAGAAAAAGGGGTACAGCGGCGTGGCTATCTTTTCGCGTCTCCAGCCCGACCTCGTGGTAAGCGGTATGCAAAATGAGTTTTTTGATTCGGAGGGGAGGGTTCTCAGAGCCGACTATGGTGATCTGACTGTACTGAACTGCTATTTCCCTTCGGGCACAAGCGGGGAACTCAGACAGACTGCAAAAATGAAATTTCTGGATGATTTTTTCGTCTATGCCCATGATCTCCAAAAAGAACGCCCGGGTCTTGTCATTTGCGGAGATTTCAATATAGCGCATACTCCCGATGATATACATGATCCGGTGGGCAATAAAAAGAGTTCGGGATTTTTACCGGAAGAACGCGCCTGGATGACCAAGTGGCTTCGCAGCGGCTTCACCGACGCTTTCCGATTCCTTAATCCCGACCTGATTGAGTACAGCTGGTGGACCTACCGGGCCAACGCGCGCCAAAACAATAAGGGGTGGCGAATTGACTACTTTTCGGTAAGCGACCATCTTCAGGGCCATATCACTGCATGCAGACAAATACCCGCTGCTATTCATTCAGATCATTGCCCGGTGGTACTTTCCATGGATGCAAAGGCTTAACCCGTCTGCCGTATACTCCCTTTTTTGAGGTTCGTGCATTGAAAGATTGTCGTATCTTTGAGGTTCAATACACAAAATAAGCTTTCTGAAATTCAGTTTTTACCAGCGAATGGAGCCCAAAACCTCTCGTCAATGAATAAAGTTATCCAGTTTCTGAGCAAACCCATTCTGAAAATACCTGCCCTCTTCGGATTTGCCACCGGCCTCATCGCGTTTGTCTATTTTCTTGCCCTTTATTTGCTGGATATCCTTCCTCTGGGTAACAAAAGAACCCTCGATTTTGGCATTTACCTGATCACCATGTCTGTAGCCTGCTGGTACTACCGGAAAAACGTTGGTCACGGATGGCTGCATCTGTGGGAGGCGCTTACCATTTGCTATGTGATTATGATGACGGCGTCCTTCATCACCGGGTGGCTGATCTACTTTTTTGTAGCCTATGTTGACCCTTCCATTCTTACCAACTATATCACTGAGATGGAAAAGTTATTGCTTGAAGGAAAAGGCAACCTGGAAAAGT
>CAZAVR010000759.1:0-1696 GCA_964488435.1 uncultured Cytophagales bacterium
GTGTAAGCTACAGGCCCTTTCTCAGGCATTCCCTGCATCATGATCAATCTGCCGTCCATTTTACCTCCCCAGTGATCGTACATGGAATTAGTCCACAATGGATACTCTACGCCATCGAAAGTAGCTTTACCGAAAGAACTGTAGGTACCACCATAGCCTCCACCCCAGACATTCTGATACCGCTGCAGCACATTGGGCGTCTCAAATGTCATATTGGAATTGAAATCAATGCCCAGGGCCTTTTTAGTGGCACCCTTTTTGGTCGTGATAAGGATCACACCGTTCGCTCCCCTCGCACCATAAAGTGAGGCTGCTGCCGGCCCTTTAAGCACAGTAACTGTTTCTACATCATCAGGATTGATGTTACCAATCCCGTCGCCATAGTCTCTCCCACCACCAGATGAGCCGGCGTCCAGTGTCTGATTGTCAATAGGGACACCATCCACAACATACAAAGGCTGGCTGCTTCCTGTAAGAGAGCTGCCGCCACGTATCACTACGTAGCTCGATCCTCCCGGACCGCCGGCGGAACCGTTGATATGAACCCCGGCCACCTTACCTTTCAGAGAGTTGGCAATATTGGTTTCCCTGGCTTCCGTCAGAGAGCTGCCTTGTATTTCCTGCGCGGAGTAACCCAGTGCTTTCTTTTCACGCTGTATACCTAAAGCCGTCACTACTACTTCGTTCAGCGCTTTAACGTCGGTTTTCAAGGTGATATTCACCACACTTTTGCTACCTACAGTCACTTCATCCGAAACATAACCGATGGAAGAAAACACAAGTACAACGTTTGACCGGGAAACGGACAACCGGTATTCTCCATCTGCATTCGTGGAAGTTCCGGTAGTACCGCCCTTAACGGTTACACTAACCCCTGGTATGCCCTCAGCTTCCTCAGAGATCACCTTGCCGGTAATCACAATTCCCTGCGCAACTGCTTTTCCAATCATTCCCGGATGAAAAAGAGTTAAGGTTAACAAGTAAAGTAAAAGTAATTTAAGTTTCATAATAAGAATGGTTTCGTAAGATAAATACCTTTCATTGCATTTCGTTACAATATTAACAAATAGTTTCTAAAATGTTAAATCAATAAAAAACTTTTTTTTCATTACTTTTTAAAACAATAGTGCAAATTCAACCTCTCATTCTTCTTATACCCTTCGGATCGTTCCGAAAAGCACGCCCTAAAGCCAATAACAGCCGTATCTCCAGCAGACACACCCGTCGATTACGAATCTCAACCTCTATAACTCCAGGCAAAAAAAACAATAACACGAAGATCATTTCAGAGAAGTATTAAAGAGGCGGCAAAAGCCCCCACACTCATGAGAAGAACAATATGATAACTCCAAGCGGCTAAAAAAAAACAGCCAGGACTTCTCAACCGAACCGAAGAAACCGAACTATGCCATCAGGAAGACCGCCAAAAGCGCCAGAACAATCCCCAAAGAAACAAAAACACCCGGGACAACTGCATAAACAAGCAATGATATAACCACTGTAATGATCGGAGAAAGGGCCGTCATCGGCGATACCACAATAGCCTTTCCATAACGATAGGCATAGACGAGCATCAGCGCCCCGAAGGCATTCAGTGACTGAATAAGCAGCGCGGAGTAGAGACCACTCCCACCCCAGTTAACAGGAACAGAGAAATCAGTAATATATATGGCACACGGAATCAGGAGCAGACCAC
>CAZAVR010000760.1:0-1686 GCA_964488435.1 uncultured Cytophagales bacterium
GGATGAGAATTACAGACGTCTCGATTCCTGTATTACCCTTTTATATGAAGTGGAATTTTTCAGTCTCTGTCGTCAGAAACGTAAAACTTTTCTAAATCATCATTTCCAAATTCTTAAGGTCATCAGGAATGATGAAGGCTAAATATACGTCAAGTTTTTTCGGTTTGCTAAAGACCGGCCTGTTTTCGTTGAAAATATTTGATTCTGATGTATTTAACTGTAAATACACGATGAACAACGGCGGTCTTTTTTCGCGCCCGTCTCAAGCATTTTGGCGTAGAAGGCGCTCGAGTTCATGCGCCTGAACCACGCCGGACTTTCGCCAGATGATTCTGCCCTGTTTGAAAATCATGAGGGTAGGTACGCCTTTGATTTGGTATTTATGAGCAAGCTGCTGATTTTTATCCACATCAATCTTGATGATTGAAGCCGTATCACCTATGTCTTTTTTAAGTGATTCAAGGATGGGGGACTGCATTTTGCAGGGACCGCACCAGGTGGCAAAAAAATCAACCAATACAGGTTTATCTCCATTAATCAAAGCTCCAAAATTATTCATATACGTGGTTTTATGATATTTGAACATTAGAAATGTGCTTCCCTGTCTTTATTTATTCTGTGCCGACTTGCTTTGGCCATTATATGCCGGCCTTCATGCTTAGTTTTGGTTGTTTACCTTTTTTCTTTCAAGCATACTGATAAGGAGTCCACCCATCAAGGCTCCGTACAGGCTGCTGTTGATCGGCCGGGATGTGATCGCGCAACTTCCGCATTCACAGCCGATAAAGTAATAATAGGCATATCCGCCCACAGCCCCGATCAGAGCCCCCCACGAACAAAATAAGAAGGGAGTTTTTATTCATAAGATTTTCCGGTTATCATTTCTTTCTTTAAATAACAACACGGCATGCGTTTACTAAAGTTCAGGGCAAAAGAGTTTAAGTTTTCAAGAGTTTTAAATTTTAATATCTGAGGCTCACTACCCAACAACTTGAGAGCTCATCCCCATTGTTCACACATTCATCTTCCGAACTTTTAGGCTCCGCTCAGATTGCCCGGTTACGCAAAATCCTCTATTTTTGGGCGTGAATCATATTTATTTATTAATGCTGACCGGTCTGTTAGCCGGAGCCATGAACGCTGTGGCGGGGGGCGGATCTTTCATTACGTTTCCAGCGATGGTATTTGCCGGGATTCCGCCCGTTACAGCCAATGCTTCCAGTACAGTTGCACTGTTTCCCGGTAGCCTGATAAGTTCCTGGGAGTACAGGGCGTTCATAAGGCCATTTCAAGGCGTCTCCCTGAGTGCGATGGCTTTTTTGACTTTTGCCGGCGGATGTGCGGGGGCATTTCTCCTGCTTTTCACGCCGGCTGCGAACTTTAATGCCCTTGTACCCTGGTTGCTATTAACAGGAACGCTCGCTTTTGCTTTCGGCAGGAGGGCGGGGGTTTACCTTAGTAGCCGTTTTCGGATAAGTCCGCTATTGGTATTGTGCAGTCAGTTTTTTCTCGGTATATATGGCGGGTATTTTGGAGGCGCCGTGGGGATTATGATGATGGCTGTGTGGAGTATTTTTGGTCTTTCTGATATCAAAGTCATCAATGCAAATAAAAACCTGCTGGTCGGGGTCGCGAATTCCATCGCCGTTTTTGTCTTTATCGCTGCCGAAAAAGTATCCTGGCGGG
>CAZAVR010000761.1:0-1683 GCA_964488435.1 uncultured Cytophagales bacterium
ATCGCCGGAAAAGTAGCGGGTTTCGACAAAGCTGACTATGGAATAGATGATATCAAAAAAATGCC
Organism: uncultured Cytophagales bacterium; assembly: GCA_964488435.1. GTDB lineage: Bacteria > Bacteroidota > Bacteroidia > Cytophagales > Spirosomataceae > JBEBSO01. The sequence goes on from CAZAVR010000761.1 coordinate 66, forward strand.
GGTACTTTTCGAGCAAAATGGATTTATGATAGCGACGACCAAGCTAAGCGACTTCGCTACTTCCAGAAACGGCCCTGACCTCGCCTGGAAAACTATATGGTCACACATTATCGGATGGACGACCCGTAGTAAAGTTAGTTTCAGCCACTGGCCATCTCATGTATACCCCACCTTCAATGAAACAGTCAAGCTGCCGGCGCTGGCAAAGAAAAACAGCGTACGTCGTGGTGTCGACTGGTTTGAAAACGGCCGTTTCTATGTCCACCCGGATTGGGTGGAAGAATGGAAACAAAAGCAAGGAGATGGTTCGAACCCCGTGGCGACGCCTGTAGACCTCAAAAAGCCCGCCGGAGACGGAAAACTGGGGCTTCTCGAGGGGCACTCCTCCTACATCTACCATGACGGGACCCAAGCCTACCGCTATTGGATAAGAGCGGATGTACAGGGAGAGGGCGCATTTGCGCTCGCATCAGCTGGTAAATTACTTCAGGATAAAAGATACCCCATACTCGCCGAAAACCTTCTGGATTACATGTTCTACCATTCCGCACTCAGAAATGGCGTTCGAAAAGATGTAACAAATCCCAGCTACGGTCTGGTCGGATGGGCTGATACGCACCCCCATGTCTACTATGGCGATGACAATGCCCGGCTCATACTCGGCGCGCTCGGTGCAGCGGCTTATCTTCAAAATTCCAAATGGGACGTAGAAATCGCTGAAGCCATCCTGGCGAATTTCCGGACCACTGGAATACATGGCTTCCGGACCAGCCGCCTCGATGAAAACGGACTGCAGAAAAACGGCTGGCGTCATTATTACGCGGGCAAAGTGATTAATCCGGCACCGCATTTCGAATCGTGGATGTGGGCTTGTTACCTTTGGCTCTATCAGAAAACAGGTTACAGACCTCTTCTCGACCGAACCAAGGAAGCGATAAGGATAACCATGGAAGGATATCCAAACAGCTGGAAATGGACAAATGGTATACAACAGGAAAGGGCCAGAATGATCCTTCCTCTCGCCTGGCTGGTAAGAGTTGAAGATACGCCGCGACACAGAATGTGGTTAGATCAGATCGCTTCAAAACTACTGGAGAATCAGGTAGCAAGCGGAGCAATCCGTGAAGAACTCGGTGGTGAAGGGCAGGGAAAATATGGGAAAACCAAATCCAATGCAGATTACGGCAAACATGAAGCCCCACTGATATCAGCCAACGGAGACCCGGTAGCCGATATGCTGTACACAAGTAATTTCGCCTTCTTCAGTCTTAATGAAGCAGCCAGAGCAACCGGAAACCCCAGATACCGGCAGGCTGTTGACAAATTGTCCGACTTCCTGATACGTGTTCAGGTTAAAAGCCCTCAACATAAGGATTTAGACGGAGCCTGGTTCCGGGGATTTGAATACAAACGCTGGGAATACTGGGCATCAAACGCCGACGCCGGGTGGGGAGTCTGGGGAACACTTACAGGTTGGACGCAAAGCTGGATTGTAGCTACACAGGTAATGACCGCACGAAACGAGAGCTTCTGGGAGCTCACTAAAAATTCTAAAATCAACAACCAAATGAAAACCGTCATCCAAAGAATGGAACTGCCTGCACCCTGACTTCAATAT
>CAZAVR010000762.1:0-1677 GCA_964488435.1 uncultured Cytophagales bacterium
AGAAATTGCAGCAAACGGCGTAAAAGAGATTGTGCTCACCGGCGTCAATATTGGGGACTTTGGCATTATAAACGGCCATCGGAACGAAACATTCCTGGAACTTATCAAGGCCCTTGATGAAGTGCAAGGCATTGAACGGTTCCGAATCTCTTCCATCGAACCCAACTTGCTCTCCGACGAAGCCATTGCATTTGTAGCCGGATCCAAAAAGTTCGTCCCTCACTTTCATATCCCCCTTCAGTCGGGATCGAATAAAATACTTGGACTGATGCGGAGAAGGTACAAGCGTGAATTATACGCCGATCGTGTACAGCAAATAAAAACACTGATGCCCCAGGCATGCATCGGCGTGGACGTCATTGTAGGGCATGCAGGGGAAACGCATGAAGACTTCCTCGAAACTTATTCTTTTCTGAATGAGCTTGACATTTCTTATTTACATGTATTCACCTACTCGGAACGCGCCAACACACATGCGCTTTCCATCAAGCCGGTGGTGCCCAGGCAGGAACGTGCAGTAAGATCAAAAATGCTGCACATTCTTTCGGAAAAGAAAAAAAGAAGCTTCTACGAGTCCCAGGTAGGTCAGTCATTTACAGTACTGTTCGAAGATGACGTAGAAGAAGGAAACATGCACGGATTTACGGAAAATTACGTCAAGGTAACAGCAAAGTATGACCCACTTCGCGTGAATGAAACCGTGAAAGTGCTTTTGTCGGGCATCAATGAAAGTGGCCTGGGAGAAGTAGAAGAAATCGGGGAGGAGGTATTTACTCACTAACCGACTACAGATATCTCACACGGGAAAAGAGATCTGTATGAACACAGTCGGTAACAACGGCATCCACACAAATCCCTTTTCAGAATATTCTCCCAGCTAAGCAGCTTCAACAACAAACTCGTCGTGCTGGCTCAGATCCAGACCCACCCTTTCATCTTCAACGGAAACCCGCAAGGGCAAAATCAAGTCTGTCACCTTCAGTAACAGGAATGATCCTCCGAAAGCAAAAACCGACACCCCCACCAGCGCGATAAGATGCTTAATGAAAAGCGTGGGCTCCCCAAAAGCCAGGCCTTGCTCTGTAACCAGTGGATTTATAGCACTCGTAGCGAACACTCCCGTCATCACCATACCTACCATCCCACCGACTCCGTGACAAGGGAAAACATCCAGTGTATCATCCACTCCCGACTTGGCCGTCCTTAGATGCGCAATATAATTACTTACAATGGCCGCTATAACGCCGATAAAAATCGAGGATGGAATCGTCACAAACCCAGCTGCGGGTGTAACAGCCACCAATCCTACAACAGCTCCTATACAAAACCCTAGCGCTGACACCTTTTTACCCTTCGCAACATCAAACAGGACCCATGCCAGACCTGCCGCCGCAGCCCCGGTATTCGTTACACCAAACGCCGATACAGCAAGGGCTCCCGCACCCAAGGCAGAACCGGCATTAAAACCAAACCAGCCAAACCACAAAAGCCCGGTACCCAGCAACACAAAAGGTATGTTAGCCGGCGGCATAACTTTATCGCCGACATGCTCCTTGCGACGTTTTAAATAAATCGCCCCTGCTAACGCTGCCCATCCTGCTGACATGTGGACAACAGTACCTCCGGCAAAATCCAGCACGCCCATTTTAAACAAAATCCCATCGGAATGCCAGGTCA
>CAZAVR010000763.1:0-1673 GCA_964488435.1 uncultured Cytophagales bacterium
ATCGGGAAACTGCTCTTGCAGGGAAAGCAGCTTGGGCCAGGAGGCCACACAGGCGTTGCAGCTGAAACTCCAGAAATCCAGGATTACCAGCTTGCCTTTCAGATCGTGAAGCCGGATGTCTTGCTGATCCACTACTTTGACGGTATGGGCAGGGAGCATGTCGCCTGCTACCAGGGGTTTTTGATTATGCAGAGCAGGTTTTTGCTGGGCCATTCCCTGAATGGAGAAGAGGACCCAGCAGATAAAAGAGAGTATAGATGAATATCGCCTAATTATATCCCTCATTCTGTTTTAGATTTGGATTGTTGGTCAGTTCCACTTCCGGAACAGGGAAAAGGGTGGCATAAGGTGCCCATTGAGGTTTCACTTTGCTAAGTATGGCATCAACGCTACCTGTACGTTTGATATCGAAAAACCGATGGCCGAGTTCGGCAAACAGCTCGTGTCTTTTTTCTTCTGCAATTGCATCGAGCAGTGTTTGGGTGTGATCGGAAATCACTGCTGCAAGGCCAGCCTTGTTCCGGATAAGATTGAGGTCTGCTCTTCCGTTTGCGACCTCACCTTTTTTTACAAGTGCTTCTGCCCGGATCAGGTATAGTTCGGAAAGTCGGATCACTATATAGCATTCCTGCAATGGCGTCGATGCTTTGATCTGGTATTTAAAAGGATAGGGGAAAGGTTTTCCGCTGACCAGAAAATTGCCGATCCACGCAGTTTTTCGTTTATCAGCAGCCTCGAAGGAGTTGTAGAGCCCTGCTGAAATTATTCTGGTTGGGGTACTGACAGGGATAAATTGTACAGCCTCAGGGGTATTCTGTCCCGCGAGAACGGGCCGCAGCTGCCAGATGGTTTCTCTACTGGTGTTTTTAAATGTTTGTGCCAGGTTTTCGGTCAACGTGAAGTGGTCTTTCTGGTTAATGACCTCCGTTGCTTTCTGTGCGGCCTCTGTAAACTGTCCGGTGTATAAGTACACCCTGGACAGCAGCGCTACCGCGGCCCATTTGCTTGGATACACCCTTTGGGCGGGAAGTACAACTTCGGCGTTCAGGAGCCGTTCAGCCTGTTTCAGATCGGAAATGATCTGGTCGTAAACCCATGTAGGAGACGAACGTGTCAGTGTGCTGTTGATCCTGTAATCGCTGGTAGTCGCAAGCGGAACATCGCCAAACAGATTGGTGAGATAGAAGTAGCTGAGTGCCCGGATGAACAATGCTTCGCCTAACAATTGCTTTTTTAAAGCCGGAGACAATTCCTTTGACTGGTTCAGGCCTTCGATCGCACTGTTTGCATTGTTGATGATCTGGTAGAATTCTCTCCAGAAGCCCGTCATTACCGAGCCGGTCGTGGATCTGAGTACATTGGTGAAAAAAGCATCGAGATCTCCGCCGGAGGTATAGTTTTCCAATTCGTCTGCGTAAAGCCCGCAAAGTGTCGTGAGGCTGCCTGAGCCGCCGCTTAATGCTCCGTTACCGCCCATGATTTGAGCATACATGCCGGAGACGGCCGATCTGGCCATTCCGTCATCTTCGAAGACGAGCGACGCGGTAATCTCATTTTTCGGACTCGGAATGGCGAGAAAACGTTCGCAGGCACACAACGAGGCGGAGATCACTGTGAGCAATAGGATGTACAACCTGAAAATATTCATTTTAAATTCTGGTTTGTTAAGGTGG
>CAZAVR010000764.1:0-1657 GCA_964488435.1 uncultured Cytophagales bacterium
CAAGGAGGGGCATACGTCCAGTATACGGGTGGCTCCTTTTTATCAGTTTGTGCTTGTTGCGGCTACGGTGATTACTATCTTATTTGGATTGGCTCCGGGTATTTTCGACGGTATTCTCTGAGGTCTGAGACGGTTTTCGGTCCGGTTTCAGGGGCGATCTGCGCGGGTATACCTTGTGATCTCGGACAGACAGTTGACTTACTTTTTTCGCGGCGGATATGCATCTGAACTACTATTTTCTGCGAAAGCTTTCCCCGGCTTTGGAATCTCGTCTCAGAGGCAAATCATTGGTTGTCGCTTTCAGTCAGGATAAGGATGAAATTGTCTTCGGGTTTTCAAGCGAAGCTTCCGATACTTCATTTTATATAAAAGCCGATCTTAAGTCGGATTTTACCAGCCTTTGTTTTCCGGAACGTTTCGACAGAGCAAGGCGAAACAGTATCAGTCTTTTTACCGCTCTTTATGGAAAAAAGGTGGCCGCCGTAAGGGTTTTTAAAAATGAACGGGCTATTGGAATCTCTTTTGAGAGTGAAGAATGCCTCGTTTTTAAGCTTTTCGGCAACCGCTCCAATATTCTTTCTTTCGATCAGGAAGGCGTGGTGCGGGAATTGTTCAATAACCAGCTTGCTTCCGATTTCTCTATCCGGATTCACACCCTCGATCGTAACCTCGATCAGTCTTATGACGCATTTCTGACTCACGAAGCAAATGTAGAGAAACTCTATCCTACATTGGGAAAGCTGGTTCGCGCTTATCTGGATCCGCTTCTTCTTGACACCCGATCTGTTTCAGAAAAATGGGATGTGCTTCGGAAGCTTGTTGAACAGCTGGAGTATCCCATATTTTACCTCACGGAGTATCAGTTTAATACTACCTTGAGCCTATTGCCTGTGGGTAAGGTGATCGGGGAGTTCACCGATCCGATAGCTGCCCTTAATGCTTTTTACTACCGCTATATATCAGGCAGCAATCTTGAAAAGGAGAAGACACAGGTAGTTAGATGGCTTCAGAAGAGAATTTCACAGACGGAGAATTATCTTACCTCCTCGTACGAGCGTCTCGCTGTAATAGATCATAGTGGTACAAACGAGCAGTTTGCCAACATTTTGATGGCTAATCTTCATCTTATACCTCAAAGAGCCGCTACCGTTGAACTGTTTGATTTTTACAATGGAAGGCAGGTGTTAATAAAGTTGAAGCCCGATCTTCCAGCCTACAGGAACGCCGAACTTTACTATCGAAAGGCAAAGAACGAGAAGATTGAAGTTGAAAAACTACAGGAAAATATCGAAGTCCGGGAGAGAGACCTGAACCTGTTGAAGAACCATGTGCAGGAAATAGCGGGAATTATTCATCTGAGGGAATTGAGAACTTATCTCAAGGTACATCAGGTCATGCCCGGAGGGACGGATACCCAGGCCCCCGTGGAACTTTTCAAAGTAGAGAACGTGCTGGGCTATACAGTTCTGATCGGACGTAATGCTAAAAACAATGACCTGCTGACGCGCAAATATACCCATAAAGACGATCTGTGGTTACATGCACGTGATGTGTCCGGATCACATGTGATTATAAAGCATCAGGCTGGGAAGAAGTTTCCCGCGCCGGTGATTGAGCGGGCTGCGCAGCTGGCAGCCTGGTACTCGAAGCGCAAGAA
>CAZAVR010000765.1:0-1645 GCA_964488435.1 uncultured Cytophagales bacterium
ATGCGGGCTGTTTCTGCACAGCGCTTTTGACGGCTCTTCAAAGAGCTACTTATTTACAAATCCGATCTAACGTGTTCAAAAAAATACTTATAGCCAACAGAGGCGAAATTGCCCTTCGTGTGATTCGCACCTGCCGGGAAATGGGGATCAAAACGGTAGCCGTTTACTCAACGGCCGACCGTGACAGTCTTCATGTCCGTTTTGCGGACGAAGCGGTATGCATAGGACCACCGGCGAGCAGACAGTCTTATCTTAATATTCCCAATATTATTTCGGCTGCGGAGGTAACCGGTGCCGATTCCATACATCCGGGCTACGGTTTTTTATCCGAAAACGCGGAGTTCTCCCAGATTTGCGCCGACTATGGCATCAAATTCATCGGAGCTACTGCGGATCAGATCAATTCAATGGGGGATAAAGCTACAGCCAAAGCCACCATGATTGCTGCCGGTGTACCGGTTATCCCGGGATCAGACGGCCTGCTCGATTCATTTGAACAAGGTATTGTCCTTGCCGAAGAAATGGGCTACCCTGTGATCATCAAAGCCACAGCCGGCGGTGGTGGACGCGGGATGCGCATTATCACGAAATCCGAAGAATTCGAAAAACTCTGGAACGACGCAAGAACAGAGGCCGCCGCAGCTTTCGGAAATGACGGCATCTACCTGGAGAAATTCATAGAGGAACCCCGGCATATTGAAATTCAGATTGTTGGTGATCAATATGGCAATGTAAGTCACCTCTCGGAGAGAGATTGCTCAATCCAGAGAAGACACCAGAAGCTCGTCGAAGAAACACCTTCCCCGATTATCACCCCTGAACTGAGAGCTAAAATGGGTGAGGCCGCTATCAAAGGTGCCAAAGCCATCGGCTACGAAGGAGCAGGTACAGTTGAATTCCTGGTAGACAAATACGGAAACTTCTTCTTCATGGAGATGAATACCCGTATTCAGGTGGAGCACCCCATTACAGAGGAAGTGACCGATTTCGACCTGATCAAGGAACAAATAAAGGTAGCAGCCGGTGAGCACGTTTCCGGAGACAACTACACACCCAAGCTTTTTGCCATGGAGTGCCGCATCAACGCCGAGGACCCCGGGAACAATTTCCGTCCCTCACCAGGTAAGATTACCAATCTTCACTTTCCGGGAGGCCATGGCATCCGTATTGACAGCCATGTATATTCCGGCTATACGATCCCTCCTAATTATGACTCTATGATCGCCAAAGTGATTGTGAGCGGCCAATCGAGGCAGGAAGTGATCACCCGCATGAAACGCGCGTTACAGGAATTTGTCATCGAAGGGATCAAAACCACGATTCCCTTTCACATACGTCTGATGGACGATCCGGGCTTCCGGGATGGTAATTTTACCACCAAGTATCTCGAAACCTTCGATTTCTCAGGACTTTGAAAATCAAAAGCCAGGCCCGACAGCCTGGTTTTTTTTCAGCCTCCGGGATCATGTCGAGGACCGAAGGGATCATGCCTACCCTAGTGGAGACATCCCCTATTCAAACGGTACTGTGCATAAAGATCAGGAGATTTCTCTTTAACCTCCGGTTCTCACAACCGAAACACCATATCAACCCGCATAAAATAGTCCACTATACTTGCTTTTCTCAGATTTTCTGCGTAACTTTC
>CAZAVR010000766.1:0-1641 GCA_964488435.1 uncultured Cytophagales bacterium
GGAGCCTTATCAGGCAAAAGACACAGTAACGAGCCTTTCCATGGGTATTGGTAATGTGATCATGGGCATAACTTCCCGTGGGCTGCTTTTAGGTGCTTTGTTTTTGGCCTACAGATTCAGAATTTTTGAGCCGGACAGGAGTTCCTGGCTGTATTGGTTTGCATTATTCCTGGCCGATGATCTTGCCTACTATTGGTTTCACAGGAAGAGTCATGAAATTCGTTATTTCTGGGCCTCGCATGTAGTACATCATTCCTCTACTTTTTACAATCTGGGCACGGCTTTGAGGCAGACGTGGACCGGGATTTTTTCCGGGACCTTCGTGTTCTTTCTGTGGATGCCGCTTCTTGGGTTCCATCCTCTGGACGCACTTCTCATGCAGTCGATCAGTCTGCTTTATCAGTTTTGGATACATACTGAAGCGATTGATCGTTTTCCGCGGGTGATTGAGTTTATTTTCAATACACCCTCGCACCATCGCGTACATCACGGGTCGGACGTCAAATACCTTGACCGGAATCACGGCGGTATACTGATCATCTGGGACAGAATTTTCGGCACTTTTACCTCTGAAGACGAACGCCCGAAATACGGATTGACCGAGGATGTTAAGACTTATAACCCATTCATCATCGCTTTCCACGAATGGAAGTCCATCGTTATGGACATCCGAAAGGCACCGGATATCCGTTCAGCATTTCTTTACTTGTTTGGCCCACCGGGATGGAGACATGATGGTACCGGAAAGACAGTCAGCGATCTCAGAGGCAAGGCTTCAGGTGACAAGTCTTCGGATATCTGAAGCGTCCGTCCTGACTTCGGAGGATGAAAACTACGATACTCTCCGGATTCGGTTAGGTTTTTCGGCGCAGTGCACACCGGCGGCCTATCTCACAAAAAAGGAACCCCATACGCATAATGGTATGAGGTTCTGTCGAGTTGGTTAATATAAAAACAGCGTTAAGAAAGTATAAGAACCAATTGTCAGTGGCCGCCGACGGTTTCGATGGCTTTGATGCCTTTGGTATGAACTTTTATATTTTTGAGCGGAGCGGAATGAAGCTTGAAATCCTGAATGATTTCCAAAACATCATAATCGATATCCACTGATTTAGATCCATCAATAATCACTGTTGAATCTTCAGGAAGGGTTTCAAGGGTATGCCCAATGCTTCCCTTATTAAGAAAGGTTACTTCTTCCGACAACAGTATGGTGATCACTTCACCCTCCTCGCCATTGCGTGGGGTTTCTTTGTGATAGTGATAAGAGTGTTTATAGTTCTTTCTTAAAATGAAGTAAACTGCGACCACCATTCCTATCGCAATTCCCTTCAGGAGGTCGGTGAGAAGGATCGCCACGATAGTGACAAGGAAAGGGAAAAACTGATTGAATCCGAGTTTGTACATACCAACAAACAGGGAAGGCTTGGCAAGCTTGTAACCTACCAGCATCAGGATAGCAGCCAGTGAGGCAAGTGGTATCAGGTTCAGAAACCTGGGTATGATAATCACCGATGCCAGGAGAATAACACCATGGGTGATAGTGGCCATCCTGGTTTTACCGCCGGAAGATACATTGGCCGAACTCCTGACGATTACTTGTGTAACAGGAAGACCTCCTAAAAGCCCTGAGATCATATT
>CAZAVR010000767.1:0-1639 GCA_964488435.1 uncultured Cytophagales bacterium
ATCCAAACTCTGTGGAATGCAGCGTATCCGGATCATGGACATTTACACTCAGACCTGAGGATCACAATCCGGCCTGGACTCCATTCTCTACGTCCATTCACCTGAACTACCCGAGAAAAGACAAAAAAGGAGACCTTCGCGTTTCCTGGTACGACGGCGGAATTATGCCGGAAATGCCGGATGAATTGCAACCTGGAGAAGAATTCGGAAACTCAGACGGAGGTGTGCTTTTTATCGGATCCAAAGGCAAACTTATGTGTGATTGCTACGGCAACAGGCCTCGTTTGCTTCCATCAAAAGACAATGAGAAAATCCTTTCCATTCCTCAGACGATCGAAAGAGTTCCGGATCAGGATCATTACCTTCAGTGGGTTAACGCTTGTATCGCCGGATACGGAAAAGGAAAAACCAGCTCACCTTTCGAATACGCTGCGCCGTTTACGGAAAGTATCCTTATCGGTAACGTAGCGATCAGAAGCTGGATGCTCAGAGACAACCCTACTGCCAAACGTAATGTAGAACGCTACAACGGCCGCAAGAAGTTGCTTTGGGATGCTCCTAACATGAAAATCACCAACCACGAACTTGCCAATCAGTTTGTCAAGAGAGAGCCACGCGCAGGTTGGGAACTTAAGCTCTAGTCTGCTGCTGCACTGAAGGCTTGTACCGCCTGAAAGTGCAGCCTATCAATACCTCGGATTGTTTACGCCGCGCATGTGGTGTAAACAATCCGGACTGTTTTCCTTACTTTACATATGTTTAAAGAAAAAAGGGCCTGATCCGGATATTTCATCCAGCGTCGGCCCTTTTCTTTTGCGGATAATTGATGATGCTATTTCACCGAAATCGGCAACTCAATATCCGCCCATTTCAAGGTAATTCCGCCTTTCCCGATTTCGTACACAAGACTTTCCGTAGAGGCTGTTTTCTTAGGCTGGACTTCTACCCTTATCACATCCTTAGATTGCTCGTACTTGTAAGCTCCCCACTGTGCGGTAACGCTGTTGAAAATAACCGTCCATTTTCCTGAGGCCTTTGGAATTACAAAAAAGCTGTATTTCCCGGCAGGCAGACTCTTTCCTTCCACTTTCAGAGATTTATCTGTCAAGACCGTTGTCGCCGAATCGGCACCCGCTCTCCAGACTTTGTCATACGGCACGAGCTCACCAAATATCGTTCTTCCTTTGACATAAGGGCTGGAATACTTGATGGTGACATTGGCCGCGCCAGTTTTACCGGTTGCTGTTTTTGCAGGGCTCTTTTGCGCCGCTAATGCGAAAGGAAGCATGCACACCATCACTGCCAGCGACAGGCTTTTTACTAAGTTCGTGTTTCTCATAAGCATAAATCTATTTTCCATTGAATGATTAAATAAACAACAAGTATATAACAAGTAACTGTATCTACCCGTTTTTTGTTATACGACATTTCCTTAATTTTGCCCGCTTTTGAAAATGAATCAAGAACAGGGATCAGTGAAGGTCGTATACACAGTTTGTAACAGAAAAGAACTTGCCGGTGCAATTTTACTTGGAGTTCGGGTAAATGAATACATGCCGGAAGTGAAATACCTGATCGGCTGGGTGGATGAAGGAATACCCGAAGGCATTCCTGACTATATTGAGATTATTCCCTGGAA
>CAZAVR010000768.1:0-1622 GCA_964488435.1 uncultured Cytophagales bacterium
CAGACGGAATTTACCAGACGCAGGAAGAGGTTGACAAGTCGGTGAAGATCAATAACCGGGTAAGGCCGGGTGATATTAAATACCTGGATGTCAGCGGCCCTGAAGGTGTGCCGGATGGTATCATATCTTCTACTTATGACCGGGTGCCGCTGGGAGGTTCATTACCGAGGTTTGAGTATGGTGGTAATGTGTCTTTGGCCTATCGGGGATTTGATCTTTCGTTAATCATACAGGGGGTCGGGAAAATAAACAGCTATCTGAATACCACCATGGTACAGCCTCTGTATGGCGGCGTGCTGGGTGTTCCTACGTTTGTAGCAGAAAATTACTGGAGTGTAAACAACGCACCGGAAGATAACCTCAAAGCCCGGTATCCCCGTTTGTCGGAAGGGGGGTCAGGGGCGCAGAACAGGCTTAACGGTAATAATTACGTAACTTACGATTACTGGCTGATCAACGGCAGGTACCTGAGGGTGAAAAACATTGTACTCGGATACGCGTTGCCGGCTTCGATAACAAGACGCCTCAAAACCAACGGTGTCCGGCTTAATTGCAACCTTATCGATTTTTTCAGCCTGAGTAAGTTTCCGAAAGGAATTGATCCTGAGCTTTCGTCTTCAGGCTACTTTATTACAAAATCAATCGTTTTCGGTCTTTCCATTAGCATTTAACTTTACCAGACGATGAAAAAGTCAATATTATTATTCGGGATAGTGTTTTGTCTGCATACTTCCTGTACCGATCTGGACCTGAATCCCCTTTCTGAGGGAGCCAGCGAGTCGTGGTATTCCAATGAGACGGAGATTACGCTTTCATTGAATTATCTTTATTTTTGGAGGTTTTGGGACGTCGACCCTGATCCAGATAATTTTGGTACCATGGGCTGGCGGGACTCCTGGAGCGATGATTGGACCAACAGAAATATCGTGAGTCCGTTTGCCGGGGGAACCATCAACTCGCAGACCGATTATATCACTGCCTACTGGCGGATTTATTATACCGCTATTGCGGCCTGCAATAACCTGATTGAGCGGCTGGAGTCACCGAAATTTTCCCTTGACGAGACAAAACGGGCCCGATTTCTCGCTGAAGCACGGTTTGTGAGGGCGGCGCAGTATTCCAAACTTATTTTTCACTGGGGTGATGTACCCTTTCTGGAGAAAACGTTGACGATCAGGGAGGCTTTTGCCCTGGGACGTACGGAGAAATCCCGTGTGCTGAGTCAGGTGTATGCTGATTTTGACTATGCAGCGGAGAATCTGCCTGTATCTTACGGCGGTTCTCAGAGTAAGAGAGCCACAAAAGGTGCCGCTTTGGCATTGAAAGCCCGCATTGCGTTATATATGCATGATTATCGTAATGCGCGCGATGCAGCAAAAGGCTGTATGGATCTGGGGGTTTATAAATTATTCTCCGATTTTTCATCTCAGTTTTATTCCAGAAACAGGAACTCGCAGGAATCTGTCTTCACTGTCCCGAGATCAGTCGGATTGTTGGTGGCGCCGGCTCCCCGGATCATTCAACAGCCCCTTCCAAGGAATGCCGGTGGCAATAGCTATTTCTGGCCCTCATGGGATTTGTTTAATGCTTTCCTTTGTACTGACGGGCTTCCTGTAGACAAA
>CAZAVR010000769.1:0-1610 GCA_964488435.1 uncultured Cytophagales bacterium
GATCAGACGAAAACGAACGGAACAGAAAGCCACCTCTTGCTTTTTTCTTTTTTTCTTCGTAACTTACTATATTGAGGCTACCGGGAATCCGAATATTCCGGAAATTCGCGAATCAGCAACAAAAAAAGGGCCTTCGAAAGAAGACCCTTTGTGCGGAGGGAGCGGGATTCGAACCCGCGGTACCATTGCTAGTACGGCAGTTTAGCAAACTGCTGGTTTCAGCCACTCACCCATCCCTCCCTCGCTTAACGGGTCACAAATATAGAAGCTTGGCTCACAATTTCACAAGCTTTCGATAAAAATTCTTTGCGTTCATCCCGGTTGCCTTGGCTAATTACCTATTTTTGAGGCAAAAGTACCTGGCAATATTATTTCCTCAACACGCTAATGAACTGGAATTATCCTTTTGGGCTGTATGAATACATTTTTGTAGCACTTTTTATCCTTGGCTATACTACGTATTTCATACGGACGATCAGGATCGCAAAACGTCTTAAAACCCCTACCCGGTCACTATTCATTAAGTTCTTTATGCGCAGCATATACTTTTCCCTGCTGCTGGTCTCCCTCGCCGGACCGTTTCTGGGAAAAATCGAGCAAAATATGCAGGCCCAGGGTAAGGACATCTATTTTCTTGTCGACCTCTCCCGGTCCATGGATGCGACCGACGTAGCACCCTCCCGGCTGGAAAAAGTCAAATTTGAGATCAATAAGATCATCACCGGCGGCAGCGGCGCAGAACGTTTCGGCATCATTGTTTTTTCCAACCAGGCCTACGTACATTCCCCGCTTACCTACGACCGCAAAGCCCTGAACCTCTTTGTCCAGGCCATGCAGACGGACCTGCTTCCCGGCGGCGGATCCGACCTGTGCACGGCCCTTGAGCTCGCTTATGATAAAGTAATAACCGACGGGGCATCCCACCAAAGCTCCAAAATACTCGTCATGTTTACAGACGGAGAAACAGACCATTCTTGTAAAAACAGCCTTCTGAACAATATACGCAAAATCGGAATCAGGGTCATGATCGTGGGGGTAGGCACGCCTAACGGAAGTTCTATAAAAACAAACGGACAACCATTAAAGGATACCGAAGGGCAATTGGTTATCAGTAAACTCGACCGCAGCGGACTTCAGAAACTTAGTGAACAAAACAACGGAACCTATTTCGAGATCAACAACCAGCTCAACGAAGTATCCAGGCTAACCACAGAAATCAACGCAGTAACCGGCCTGCTGGTGGATACACGGGTAATATCGGTCGTCAATAACCGATACTATTATTTTCTGGGAATAGCACTTCTGCTGATGGTCTTCGATGTTTTAATCACCATCAGGACATTCCGACTTTAAACCTAAATTACTACTTTTGTAAGCTGTTACACGCCCGCATCAAAACGTGTGTCGGGTACCATATCCTTCGATTATGATCGTTTTTTTGCTTTACAGCTTGTTCTGGATCCATGACAACTTCTCGTGGCAAGCTTTACGTAAGCTCAATTCGGCCAAAAAAGAAGCGGAAACTGCCTTCATTAACAAGGAATACGACAGCGCCGCTGACCTCTATTACCTGCTTACCTATATCCCCATACTACCCAAACCTGAAAACC
>CAZAVR010000770.1:0-1589 GCA_964488435.1 uncultured Cytophagales bacterium
AGAACCGGGGAAGCCAGTTGGGGCTTTTTGAATAGCACTTGCCGGAGCGTGATTTCCACAGGGCTTAAATTTTATGATGGTAAGATCATCTATATCGGGGCAGCAGGACGTAGCCGTCTGGAGAAGCCTGCAAATCGGCTTTCTTCGTTTGAAACCGGTTGTCAAATGGACGATCGCCTTACTCTTTATATCTCTGGTTTTTATATTGTTTTGTAATTATTGGGTAGTACGAAGTGCGCGATCCTTTGCCTATTTTGAAATAGATAAATTGCCTTCTAACGAAGCGGGGCTTGTATTGGGAACCAGTAAAAGCCTGGAGGGAGGAGGGGAAAATCTCTACTTCCGGTATCGTATGGAAGCTACAGCCCGGCTGTTTAAAGAAGGAAAAATAAAGCTGGTGATTCTCAGCGGGAACAACGATTCGCCCTACTATAACGAGCCTCTTGATATGAAGAAGGCACTGCTTAAACTGGGTGTGCCGGAAAGTGCAATGATACTGGATTATTCAGGGCTCAGGACGTTTGATTCTGTGGTCAGATGCAAGAGGGTGTTCAAGCAGGACAACATCACGATTATTTCCCAGGATTTTCACAACGTAAGGGCATTGTACATTGCCCGCCATAACGGCATCGACGCCGTGTCCTTTGCTGCGCAGGATGTTCCTAAAATTTATTCTTTCCGTACGCTCATCAGAGAGTATCTCGCTCGCCCTAAAGCCGTACTGGATGTTCATCTCATTCATCCCAAGCCCGACGTTTCCTATAATATTGAATTGAAAAGAGAATAGGAACCAGAATTAAGCGTTTAGGGTTTTTAAGGCATCATTTTAAGGTAACATGAGAGTTACATTGTTGTTATTTGTTTTCCTGACACATTTATCCGTTGCCTTTGGACAGGGAGACGTTTTGTTGAAGGGAAAAGTTACCGATGCCAGCACCGGAGAACCTGTTCCTTTTGCTACAGTCGGGGTGAAAGGAACCCGTTTTGCCGTCCCTACGGATTTTGATGGAAATTACAATCTGAAGGTAGCTGCCTCTGCGGACTCCCTGACAGTAACTTACATCGGGTACGTAGAAAAGTCAAAGAAAATAGATCCCCGTTTGTTAGAGCAGGTGATGGATTTTCAGATATTGCCAAATGCCGTCACACTGAAGGAAGTCGTGGTTTTCGGAGGAGAGAATCCTGCCTGGCGTATCATCCGGAAGGTGGTCAGTTTGCGTGAGCAGAATGATTATACACGCCAGAGGGCTTATCAGTATCAGAGTTATAACAAGACTCAGATTGATGTCGATAAGATCTCCGAGAAGTTCAGAGACAGCAGGACGGTGAAAAAAATGAGCGGACTTGTGGAGAAATTTGATGGAATCCGTGGAGAGGACGGCCAGACCATCATACCGATTTTTATTTCTGAATCCGTATCTGATATATATGGACGGCTCAATCCTAAGAAAAAGAAGGAGATCATACGGAAAACGAAGATTTCCGGGATTGGTATTACGGACGGCAGCCTTGCTTCGCAGTTAATAGGTTCCTCTTTTCAGCAGTATAATTTTTACAATAGCTGGCTCAACATTCTTGAGCGGGATTTC
>CAZAVR010000771.1:0-1584 GCA_964488435.1 uncultured Cytophagales bacterium
GAACAAGCACTACCCGCTGAACGCTCGGCAGGCAGCTGACAAGCTCTGCGAGTTCGTCCGTTTTACGGAATGGTTTACCATTGTAGGTGTATCCGTCTACCCCAATGAGAAAGGCAGGTTCTATCTGCTTGAAACGCTCTACAATACCTACATGGCCGAAATCCGGGGAACAGGATGACCATATACCTCCTACAGCATTGGTAGCCAGAAATGCAATAATCGCCTCGGGGCAATTCGGAATAACAGCGGCTACCCTGTCGCCGGGTTTGATTCCGGACTTTCGCAGCCAGGCGGCCACAGCGGCCACCCTGGACTCCAGTGTTGCCCAGGAAATCTCCGTCAGCCCTTCTCTTTCTGACTGAAAAATAATAGCCGGATGGTCCGAATTTTTATTCCTGAAGATGTGTTCTGCATAATTTACAGTGGAACGGGTAAACCATTCCGTTCCCATCATCCCCTGTTTCGGCCGATTGACCACATCAAAATAAAGGTCGTGCGCTTTGATGTTAAAAAACTCCCATATACTTTCCCAGAAGTCCTCCAGATCGGTCACCGACCATTCCCACAAGCTTTCGTAGTCTTTGAAATAGAGTCCTTTCTTTACGAAAAGCCAACTCATATACTTCTTCAGATTCGACTGCTCGATCAATGCTTTTCCCGGCTTCCAAAGAGGCTGTAAACTATCGCTCATTTTATTTTTTAAAAAAGTTAAGGTTGTTTGGATTCCATAATAAAGTGATTCTAACGAAAGAACTCCTTATTTTAATATACACCCCGGACAAAAAATTTTTTTTTGCATACTGCCCCTCTGGCTACCCAACACCTCATTCAAAAAAATGTTATATTTGCAACTTTATTAATATTATGATTAACATACTGAAATTCAGGAACTAAAAATACGGTAGTGATATCGCATTCCTATGAAAAAGCAAAAAACAGAATTCAAAAAGTATCTGTCTGATAAAGGTGATTCAAAAAGCACCTCCACAGGAAAAGGGAGAAGACAGCAGGACACCGGCGACCGCCCGGAGAGCAAACGTCCCAGAATCAGCAAGCCTTCATCCGGTGGCTTCCGTGAATCCCATCCTTCGAGTGATTTCCGTGAACGGAGAGACGGCAGCTTTGTAAAAATCAGCAAAGAAGCTTCCGGCGAGGCATCAGGCGGAGACAGGAGACCACCCCGTACCGGCGGGAAACCCGGTGAACGCAGTCGCAGCTCAGCACCGGCAGGCCCTTACGGACAAGCAAGACCTAACCGCGGCGACCAGTCCTTCAACCCCAGAAGAAAAGAAAAAGAGCCTGAAGAGAAGCGATTCAACAAACCTACGCTTTACGGCAAACCCAACTTCTCGGAAAACAAACCGGAAAGGAGCAACAGCGCTAAACCTTTCAGGAAGAATTTCACAGAAAGATCATCCGAAGAGGCTCCACGAACCAACAGGTTTGAAGACCGCGACCGCCCGGCAGGCAAGGAAAGACGCGGCTTTGATAAAGGCGGTTTTGATAAAAGGAGTGCTGACAAGGGCGACTTCAACAGGGCTGGTTTCGACAAGAAAAACCCGCGCGAACGCGAAGAGCGGCCTT
>CAZAVR010000772.1:0-1580 GCA_964488435.1 uncultured Cytophagales bacterium
GTTTCTCATCATAAAAAACGGTTCGGGATTCTGCTTCTACCGTCACCTGGTGTCCGCTCTGAATCAATCGTGCCATCAGTCCTGCATATTCCGGCGCAATCTCGAAAGCAGGGCCGGCCAGTGGCGCTTCACCCCTGAAGGACGCCCCGTTACTGGTAAAGAAAGTGCCATGTTTACCATTTCGCCCGGCTATTTCCAATTTTACTTTCTGACTTTTCATGAGGCTATCCACCTTATTTCGGAACATATACTGATGCCTCAGGCGTTCCTGCTGCTCCGCATTGAAAGTTCTCGAACCAAAGACTTCTGAGTTGGTCATTTTCTCAAGATCCTCGGCAGAGAGCCGGACAGCATCAGGTCTGAAAGTAGGAGAAGGATCAGCGTTGCCCTGCAAAAGCACAATTTTATCGTTCAGACGACCACTGGAATACTTCTGAAGATCTTCTTCATTCTGCGCACTTACCAATACCACCTCCCCGCTCACAGGTCCGCCGGTACCAGAAGTCCAGGCCCTGGGAATCGCAATAAATGGCATATAGTAGGGTTTGGTCATAGCCAGGTAACTTTTTTCGACTTGCCAACCTTTCCCGAATTCTCCCCAATCCTCAAGCCTTGCGTTCTGCAGACCCCACAGCTTCAACTGGGACACCGACCAGTCCGCAGCCCGTTTGAAACCCGGAGAATTCGTAAGTCTCGGCCCCGAAACGTCCGTAAGCTGATGTGCAATTTCATACACTTTTGAGTTTTCAAACCCCTCTTTGCGGATTTTAGCCATCGCATCTGACTCCACTTCCTGAGCAAATACCGGAACAGCAGCGAACCATAGCATCCAGTGACAAAAAAAATTCCTCATATCCCGTCGTATAATTAAAATGCAGATCCTGCCTCATCTCCGTGATGAAAAAGCTTCACCTGCGGAACCATCCATTGATGCTACAGCCCGCAGCAAACAGGCACAGCAATTCCAGGCGAGCCTGAAATCCTGTCAAAACAGAATCAAGATTAGTATATGGAGTAAAAGTAACTATTTTTGACCAATGAAATAAGCAATAACGCTATTAACTTTGGATTGTTCCCGGCAGTTTTATAGCGGGCTGCACCATACAAATTTTTCAAAAACAAAACCATGAATCTTGATCTGACAGGAAAAACAGCCATTGTCTGCGGAAGCACACAGGGTATAGGCCACGCCACGGCCATAGAACTCGCGCTATTAGGAGCCAACGTCACGCTTGTGGCGAGGGATCGCGAAAAACTCATGGATGTTACCCAACTTCTGGATACATCGCAAGGTCAGATACATCGCTTTGTTCAGGTCGACTTCCAGGATCCTGAAAAAGTGGAAACGGCCATGACTGACTATCTGAGGCTTGTGCCCGAAGTCCATATCCTGATCAACAACACCGGCGGACCTGCAGGCGGGCCGATGGTCGACGCCACACCTGAGCAGTTCATCAACACCTTTCAGATGCACCTGATCAACAACCATAATCTGACCAGACAGGTCATCCCGTTCATGAAAGAAGCCGGCTACGGACGGATCGTAAATATCATCAGTACATCCGTCAAACAACCGATCC
>CAZAVR010000773.1:0-1580 GCA_964488435.1 uncultured Cytophagales bacterium
ATGCTCCAATGGTACAGGCTTGTCAATCGTAAAAAAGTTAATATCGTTAATATACAATTTGCGGTGGGTGAAATAGGAAGCAGCCGCATTCTGTACCAGGTAGTGGGTGTTGGCATAATGATGGTCATTAAGAACATACATGGCGTTGCCCCAATCGCTGAGCGGAGTTCCCTGGCCTTGTAAAGGGCGGCTTTCGCCATAGTCGCGTCCTACCCTGGCTGCGTTGATAATACCGCTATATGAGGGGGTAGAAGAGACTGCCGTTTGAAGATGCGTGTCGTCTCCTGAAATTTTACGAATCATCTTCAGAATGTCCCCTGCCGCTTCCAATGGCGTTTTTGACTGGTTATATAATCTGCTTTTCCCCGGTACATCGAGAAAATCCAACATATAAAAACGCACACCAATATCCCGGTTGTAAGTGAAAACATCCTTTAAATATGCCGCGGTTTTGGGGTGCGTCCCGTCCAGCCAGTATTTGGTTAAGCGGGAGATTCGGGTGGTGTCGTCCCGGTTTTCTGACCAATTCAATCGCTGACTCAAAATTTCTCCCTGGCTGTCCCGCAGAAGGTTTTCCCGGTTATCTTCCAGCACATTGTCCGCTTCACCCGCAAACCAAAACGGAGACACCCATACTCCGGCCTTAAACCCGTACCTGCCCAGCTCCCTGATAAAATTTTCATAACCATTCGTAAAAGAGAAGTGCCGTTCGTTCGCTTTTTTCCAATTGCCGGGAATGCCGTCTTTTAATGAAGTCAGCGTACTAACGCGAAAAATATCGGCATCAAATCCTCCAAGCTTCTTTCTGAATGCCTTAATGTTCTCTATCGAAACCTCAGCATAGCCTCCTTCGTGCTCATTCCAGGAATCTATCCATGCGGCTCCACTGAGACCGACAGACGGGAGGTCTGCAAAAACAGGCTTTTTGTCCTGATACACTGCATCCGCCCACCCTTCCAGTGCTTTGTAGGGATCGGTCAGGAAGGAAATGTGAAGTTTTTCCGAATTAAATTCCTGACCTGGCAGCAGTTCATACTTTCCAAAACGGCAGGTAGCCTTGTACTCCTCGATGCCGCCAACGGGCGAATAACGAAGGCTATGACCGGAGCGCATCCGATCCATGGTAGTAAAAGCTGACATAAATGATTGTTTTGCCGTCGGATCGTACAACAGACAAATGTTCTCGGACGAATGATTGCCTTTTTCGCTATCAAGAAGTTCCACGCGCATGTCCCAGGTATGCCATCTGAAAAACCGGGCATTCCCCGGATCGGTCCCGAATGCAAAGCGTCCACCACGGGTTTTAGACAAATTGACTACATCCCAATTCTCTACTGTGAACGGAGTTTTGCCGGTATTCTTTAGTACTGTTGAAATTTCTGTCCCATTATCCGAAGGCACAAAGTTCCAGATCCAGCGACAATCCATTCCAGTAAGCAGGAATTCTATTCTCCGTCCCCTCCCGTTTTTTGTTACGGTTTCTTTTGAAGAAATGAGCTTTGCGTCGCTCAAAGCGAACGATTTTCCGTTTATTTCAACGGATCCACCCACGCCTTCCAATACAATGGAACGACTATCAA
>CAZAVR010000774.1:0-1571 GCA_964488435.1 uncultured Cytophagales bacterium
TGAAGCACGACATGGCCATTGACGTCATGGTCACCCTGCTGACCCTGGCCATTCACTGGGGCACCTTCTCGGGAGTAATGGCGGCCACCTTTGCCGGCCTGCTGTGCAGCCTGGGCACCAGTACCGCAAAGAAAGTGATTCGGTATTGATGTTCCTTGACGAGGAAGGGTATCAGGCTTCCAGCACCTGCGAAATACCTTTAAAAGACATGTTCTGTAAATACAGGGCCTACTGCAACGAAAACGGATTTAGAGCTGCCTCCATGAAAACGTTTGCGGACAGGCTTCGTAGTGCCGGGTACCAAACAGAGCGCAAGAACTTCGGGCGGATCGTTTGTGCAGAAAAAGAAATTCTTTCTTAGACCAGCACTTACGACACTTCAGACACGTTTTTACGGCTACGCTTGTCTAAGCGTGTCGCTGGTGTCTGAAGTGTCACCGAAAAACAATAATATTTTTTGTCAAATGAATTCAGACTATCGATATAGGTTGGAGAAGGGCAATAAAAAGTACTATTGCCCTAAATGTGGCAAAAAGACCTTTGTACTTTACACTGATGGAGAAACCGGCCGGTATCTACCTGATCATTACGGACGTTGCGACCGGGAATGTAATTGCTCTTACCACCTCAACCCATATAAGGACGGCTACGCAAAAATGATTTGGAAGCAAGAACAGGACGACTATTCAGAATTTCCGAACTACTGGGAACCCAAGAAAAAAAAAGTTATTTCGAAACCAGCAACCGAACCCGTTCACTTTGATTTTAATACATTTAATCAAACGCTGAACAATTATGAACAAAATGAATTTATCCATAATCTGCTATACAATGTCCCTTTCCCTTTTAAAATTAAAGACATTGAAGACATCATTGCTCATTACTATTTGGGAACTATTACAAAAGGATATAAAAAAGGTGCTATTACTTTCCCCTTTATTGATATCAATAACAATGTAAGGGCAATTCAGGTTAAGCAATTTGATGAAACGAACCATACCATAGGCACGGACTTTCTACACACAATCATCGGCAAACATTATACTCGGATAAACAAGCCGCAGCCTGAATGGTTGAAAGGCTACTCAGAACAGGATAAAAAGGTCTCCTGCCTTTTTGGCGAGCATCTTCTTAACAAATACCCAAACAATCCTATTGCTTTGGTCGAGGCACCGAAAACAGCCATTTACGGTTCCCTGTACTTTGGGCTTCCCGAAACACTAAAAAACCTGATCTGGCTAGCGGTTTACAACAAAAGTAGCTTTTCATTCGATAAGCTGAAAATTTTGAAAGGGAGGGAGGTTTATGTGTTTCCTGATCTATCAAAAGACGGCGGCACTTTCAATGAATGGAAAAATAAGGCCCAAGAGTTTGAAAATCGACTACCCGAAACAAGGTTTACATTTTCCCATTTACTTGAGAATTTAGCTCCCGAAATAGACAGAATCGAAGGTAAAGACCTTGCAGACTACCTTATTGAACTGGACTGGCGGGAGTTTAGATCTAGGTGAAATAGTCAAAAGAATCATGCCCCCGCCGTTTGCTAAAATTCCTTACCCCCTCCCCCCACC
>CAZAVR010000775.1:0-1564 GCA_964488435.1 uncultured Cytophagales bacterium
AGATACAGTGATGATCACATGGGATATTTTTGTAGAAAAAGGAAAGAAGATTGGAGGTCAGGAAAAAACAGAAAAAGCCGTCCGCAATATGATCCGGGAAGGGTTACCTGCTGAACTGATTTCGAAAGTTCTCGAGGTTTCTCCTGACTACGTAGCCAAGATCCGCGAGGCGGTCAAAAGCTAAACAACTTCTAATCAGTAGATCTAGAGAAAAGTCGCCACAAATTCACCGGTCGGTTCACCGCTCATACCACTAATTCGTGCATTCGTGGCCTCCTTGAATTTATCACCAAATTGAGGCAAATCCCGCCAGGGCAAACGCATTTAAAACCTGAGAGGGGTTTGTCTGAGAAGATTTTAAGCACATTTTTTGTCAATCAAAAGACCCAACAAGAGTAAAGCAACGAAAACCGCAAGCTCTACCTGACCAAAACCCCGCCCCACCTATCCCCTCTCCTTCCGCTTCAACGTAATCACTGTAATCTCCGGCCAGATGCCAATCCGGCCCTTCAGCCCCAGAAATCCAAAACCGCGGTTTACATACAGGTACTTTCCGTCCCGGTTATACAACCCCGCCCATTGCCTGTATACGTACTTGATGGGGCTCCATTTTAACCCGAACAACTCCAGCCCGAACTGCATGCCATGCGTATGCCCGGACAAGGTAAGGTGGATATGATCCTGATGATCCAGCACCACACCTTCCCAATGCGAAGGATCGTGCGACATCAGGATCTTGAAGGCATCTTCAGGAATGCCGCGCACAGCTTTTTTCAGGTCACCGTATTGATGGAATCCCCTGGTCCCCCAGTTCTCGACCCCTATCAGCGTGATCTGCTGACCGTCCCTCTGCAAGGTGATGGCCTCGTTCAGCATCAATCGAAAGCCGATTTCGGTGTGGACATTTTTCAAACGCACGAGGTTGGCCAGTTTTGCCTCGGGCGTCTGCCACCGGATGTAATCACCGTAGTCGTGATTTCCAAGAACAGAATACTTGCCCATTGGCGCCTTCAACCCCGCAAATGCCGGAATCCATCGCTCCATTTCCGACGCCTGATTGTTGACCAGGTCTCCGGTAAACAGGATCACGTCGCTGTTTTGTGCGTTCACGAGGTCAAGCCCCTTCTGCACTCCTTCCGCCAGATCAAAACTTCCTGAATGGATGTCGGAAAGCTGGGTAATAGTGAAACCATCGAAAGCTTCGGGCAAATCGGGAAAGTAAATCGTCTCCCTCCTCACCCTGTAAAAATGTCTTCCGCGGGTCAGCCCGAACAGAATCACCAGGAAGAAAAACCCGGCTATCACCAGCGCCACTTCACTGATGTAGATGTTTCTTGCGGGAAACCCGCGAAACAGACGCGAGATATCCTCTGCGATCAGTACTGGTGTAGCCAGGAGTTTGGGAACAAAAACCAGCAGCATACCGGCCATGAGCACCCCGATATAACGCTGTAGGTTCGTACTTGATCTTCCGCCGAGTGCAATGCCTACCCCACCAAAGATAAGCGCGGCATCGATCAGCCAGTAGGCGCGACCGGGCAGAATGGACAACGACGCGGAAGAG
>CAZAVR010000776.1:0-1561 GCA_964488435.1 uncultured Cytophagales bacterium
ACGATGAGGTCGGGAGGCCCGCGAAGAGGGGAGGCGTAATTTAAAGGTGATGTATTGTCAGGCGGAGATGTCGCCCAAGGAAATATAGATGCCAGTTACCAGGAAGCTACCGCTATTTACAACACGGCCAAGCTTAACTATGAGCGGGCGCAGGAACTGATGAAAGACAAAATTATTTCAGAGAAAGATTACTTGAACGTCAAAGTCACGTACGAGAATGCCGCAATTCGGTATAATATGATTGGTAAGGGCTATGGGGCGGAGGGACAATCCAACAGCGCATCCATCAGCGGTTACATAAAAAACATTCACGTTATAGAGGGGCAGTACGTGACCACCGGAACTCCCTTGGCTACGATCACAAAAAACCGCAAGCTGCTGCTGAATGCGAATCTCTCCCAAAAGTACTTCCGCTTTTTACCCATTATCCGATCTGCAAACTTCAGGATGCAGGGAAGCGACAACGTATATTGCACAACGGATTTAAATGGACGTGCCGTTTCATATGGGAAAAGCACCAGGCCAGGCGCTGCATTTATGCCTGTTATTTTTGAGGTTGATAACACAGGCGAACTTGTGCCCGGCGCTTCTCTTGAATTTTTTCTCAAATCCGCGCCGATCCCGAATGCCATTGTCATTCCGGTTGAAGCACTGATGGAGGAGCAGGGGAATTTTTATGTCTATGTTCAGACCGGAGGGGAAAGCTTTCAGAAGCGCGATATTACCGTCGGCGAAACAGACGGTAAAAAGGTCCAGGTATTCAGCGGACTCGTAACGGGCGACCGCGTGGTTACAAAAGGCGCTTATCAACTTAAGCTTTCGACGGCGTCAGGTGAACTACCCGACCATGGGCACGAACACTAAAAGGAAAAAAGTATGCTAAATAAAATATTAGGCTTTTCGCTGAAAAACAGGCTATTGGTTATCATCACTTCGATACTGCTCTTGATGTTCGGAACATTTGTTAGCTCGAGGATGGAAGTAGATGTGTTTCCAGACCTTACCGCCCCTACCGTAGCCATTATGACCGAAGCACACGGTATGGCTCCGGAAGAGGTCGAGGCGCTGGTTACCTTCCCAATTGAGACAGCCGTCAACGGCGCTACCGATGTCCGCAGGGTGCGCAGCTCTTCGTCGGCCGGCTTTTCTATTGTGTGGGTTGAGTTCGACTGGGGCACGGACATATTCCGTGCGCGGCAAATTGTCAATGAAAGGATCAATGTGATCGCCACAAGCCTTCCGGAAGGAATAGGAACACCTGTCATGGCACCGCAAACATCCATCATGGGTGAAATCATGCTGATTGGCGTTACATCTGACAGTACTTCCCAAATCGATCTGAGAACCATTGCGGATTGGAATATTCGTCCGCGTCTTTTAGCAACCGGCGGAGTAGCGCAAGTCATAGTGACTGGTGGCGAATACAAAGAATTTCAGATATTGGCTTCGCCTGAGAAAATGGCCGGGTATGGCATAACCCTTAGTGATCTGTTAAAAGCCGGAAGGGAAGCAAACAGCAACTCTTCGGGCAGGTTCATCTACGAATTTGGCAAAGAATATA
>CAZAVR010000777.1:0-1517 GCA_964488435.1 uncultured Cytophagales bacterium
AGGCTTGGTATAGTGGACGCTTCGGAATGCCCTCCCACATACGGAGTTCCGTTCGACCTGGTCATCGGCATCATTGCCGGCGGCGATACCGCCATTCGCAGGGCAGTTGAAAAACGCTGAAGATGATGACCAGCAAGCCTGGATTGATCTTACCGCCTACGGTATCCGTGAAAACGATTCCCTGATAGGTATTGCCGCTTCCGGCAGAACACCCTACGTCATCGGGGGATTGGAAAAAGCCAGAAGCCTTGGAATATTGACGGGGTGTATTGTCTGCAATGCCGGGTCTGCTGTAGCTAAAGCAGCAGAATTTCCCGTAGAGATCGTCACAGGACCCGAATTCGTTACCGGCAGCACGAGGATGAAGGCCGGTACAGCCCAGAAGCTGGCACTCAATATGCTCTCTACTTCCGTGATGATTCGGCTCGGAAAAGTCAAAGGCAACAAAATGTGGGATATGCAGATGACCAATCACAAACTGGTGGACCGCGCCATCCGGATGGTAACCGAAGAACTAGGTGTTTCGGTTGACCGTGCGCAGCAACTTCTCAATGAGCACGGGAGCATCCGCAGCGCTATTGAAGCGGGTCACAGTAAAAACCCTCTTGGATAGCAGGAACCACGTTTACCCCCTCCTTGAAACCAAATAAAATTTGGACAAAAATCATAATTTTTCCAGAAATTACAAGTACAATCTTTTGTCGATATCTATTATTCTGTTCATTTAAATTACACATTGAATGAACAGAACAATATTTGGTTTTGCATTTTTCCCGATCTTACCGGCGGGTCTTAGGTTCTTTTCTCGGGATTTTTTCGTCCATCTGCGCAGTATTGTACACAAATGCAGCCACCACAACAGCCATTTGTTTCAGGTCATCAAGAACCAGCCGCTCAAAAGTATCCACATTTGTATGGTGCGTCCTCGATCCATATTCTATTCCATCCTGTATAAACTGAAATCCGGGCAGCCCTATAGCATCAAAGCTGAGATGGTCTGTACCTCCCGTGTTACGAAGCGTAACGGTCGGATTATCTATCACATCTGAAAAAGGTGCCAGCCATTTGGTGAAAACAGGACCGGCCTTCTCATTTCCCTGTAAATATATACCCCGTATCCGACCTGTACCATTGTCTATGTTGTAATAGGCGGAAAATTTTTCGTGCGCCGCCGTAATCTTCATGGTTTGTGGGTCACCAAAGGTATTTTTGACATAATTCCGGGATCCGAAAAGCCCCTGCTCCTCCCCTGACCAGAGTGCTATACGGATCGTCCGCCTGGGCTTTAACCCTGATGCTTTAAGAATCCGGACAGCTTCAAGCATCACTACCGAGCCTGCCGCATTGTCCGTTGCGCCCGTAGCGCTATGCCAGGAGTCGAGATGGGCCCCCAACATCACGATCTCCTCCTTGAGTCCGGGGTCGTTGCCAGGAATCTCAGCAATGACATTCCCGGTTGTAAGTTTCTCATCATAAAAAACGGTTCGGGATTCTGCTTCTACCGTCACCTGGTGTCC